>NZ_DATCTU010000079.1 GCF_036567765.1 Pseudobacteroides sp. | reverse complement strand
TGCTATTCCAAAAGGAAGTGCAATAAATACCGGTTTGTCTCCCCGTGTATTTTTATATGAGTCCCAAATAGCAAACATATAAATACAAGGGTAAAACAAGAACCACTGGTAATTTATTTTCTCTACTGCCAATTCAGTATTACCATAAAAACTGTCTATTAGTGCTAAATTAATTTGAGATTGAGAATTAATTAGAAATTCTAATAATATTAGTAATATTCCTTTTAAAACTTGCTTGTTTAAAATTTGCCCAAACCCAGGAAAAGCAATGCTCCAAATTAATATTTCCAAAATTTCTGACTTGTTTCTTAATTGATTCATAATCACCTTTTGCTTAATGATATTTTATTTGTCCATTACAAAACTAACCCTTTTATATTATTTCTTGTTAATAATGTATATATTCATTGCCATAATGAGTAATTTTATATCACTTAATTACCTGATATAGCTGCATGGCAGAAAGACTTTTCAAATTCTGAAGCTGGAACCGGGCGTCCGAATATATATCCTTGTATTTCATCACATTGAAGGTCAATCAGAAGTCTCGACTGTTCCTCATATTCAACGCCTTCTGCAATGGTTTTTATACCCATAGCTTTAGCCATCATGACAATAGCTTTAACAATCTGTGCATCTCCATTGCTAGTTGAAATATTATCAACCAATGGTTTTGCTATTTTCAGCCTATCTATGGAAAATCTTTTTATATAGCTTAGTGAAGAATAACCTGTGCCAAAATCGTCAATGGAGATTGAAACTCCAAGTTCTGTCAGGGCGGCGAAAACTTCCTGTACCGTTAACTCGCCCTTCATGGCTATGCTTTCGGTAATTTCTATATCCAGCCATTCAGGCTTGGCTTTATACTTGCTTATCAGGTCTTTCAGGAAATCTACAAAGTCTGGTGAATCAAATTGCTTCGGTGAAATATTGATTCCAACCTTCAAATCCATGTTGTTACTGGTATTCCATAGTGAAATCTGGTGTACAGCTTCTTTCATTACCCATTTTCCCAGCGGTACTATTATCCCAATTTCTTCAGCAATAGGGATGAACTCGCTTGGGGAAATACTGCCATACTCACGTGAGCTCCAACGGAGCAGTGCTTCAGCACCTATCAGTTTGTTTTCAGGAATTCTTATTTGGGGCTGGTAATAGAGTTCAAACTCGTTATCAAAATTTGCATTTTTTAATAACAGCTCAAGCTTGTTTTTTCTTCGTATTTTAGTTTCCAGGGCAGAGTTGAAAAAGGAGAATTGGTTATATCCCTGATATTTGGAATGATACATTGCAATATCAGCATTTTTCATAAGAGTGCTACGTTCGAGTGCATCGGCAGGATATAGGGTTATTCCGATGCTTAATGTAATGTTGAACTGGTAGGGCTCTAGGGTAATGGATTCGCTACAGCATCTAACAAGCTCTTCAGCCATCGTTTTGATTTCGGTATACTGATAACATCCACGAAGAGCAAATACAAATTCATCTCCACCAAGCCTAGCAAGTAAGCCGTTAGAAGAGTTCCAACGAGAAAGCCTGCCTGCAATTTCTTTTAAAACCTTATCTCCAATATCATGGCCACAAGAGTCATTAATCGCTTTAAACCTGTCCAAATCCATGAAGAAGAGTACAACAGATTCATTTGAATCAATATCCCTTAGCATTTGATCAAGTGAATCCAAAAAATATCGTCTGTTAAAGAGGCCTGTTATAGTGTCTTGCCGTGACAAGATTTCCAGACTTTTATTAACCTCAATCAATTCTTTTATGTGCTCAGCAATTTTTTCTTCTAAAGATGTATTTAATTTCTTTTCACGAAGAAGTAATTGTTCATTTCTTATTGTGTATTGAACATAGCTGCTAAAAACCTGATAAAGCACTATAATGCCTCCAAGTATGACGACTTCTAAATTACCGAGTTTATTAACAAAGATCAGCACCATTACTAAGGAGAGAAGTATAATACCTTTATTACTGGTTCCCGTATTCTCCTGTTTTTTAAAATTTGAAGCATCATGACAATCCCTTTCTTTACAACATAGTTCTTGTAAACCTCCATTAGCTATAATCAGTAAAGAAGCCATGTATACAAAATCCACTAATGAGTTGGGAACATACTGATTGTTAAAAATTTGATTAATATAAAACAAGTCAGCTGCTGTAAACATAAACACTCCGGCTATGACTAATCGTATATAGCCGGAAACATTACCCACACGAATGGAACTAAACCATATTCCAATACAGCAGCCTGCAAATAAATCACATAGTATTGCTGTAAATGATGTTAATTTGGTTGCACTTATAATAAAAAGCATTTCAAATCGCTTTTGAAAAAAAAGAATCCAGGTTATTGTTAACCCTGTAACTGTAATAGCTAAAACATCAAGAACCAACTGCACCTTATTCCATTTGTGCCACTGGGACATAAAAAATGCACCTGTTCCAATTGCAATAAAAATATTTGGTAACAGGTATAGGTACATTAGTAAATCCATACTTTCAGGATTAAGTGACAATATTTCCTCGCAAATAGCCCAAACAATATCTGCAGTAGCCCAGCTTAAACATGCTAAGCTTACAAACAGCCAGCAAAATTCCATTTGCTTTGATTTCAAACAGGCGGCAAGAAGAATTAAAAACGCAAAAATTGCTCCAAAAGGAGATAAGACGTTGCCCCAGAAGTCTGATTGGTTTGCTACAGCTATAAAATATACAATAAAATAGATACCTAAGGTTATTTGTATAAATAAATATGTTCGTCTTATCATATCACCATACCTTATACACAAGTTTTCCTCTGTACTCTGTATATAGTTCGTCAATTTCATTATAAAACTTAATTAAATTTAAAAGTTATTTCATAATTCGAATTTATTATTACAAAAAGATGCTACCAAAAGCCTCACGGCTCTTAAATAGCATCAAAAAAATTCAGACTAATCAGTTATAGGACTTGGACCTATTAAAGTTGCAAATTCGAACTCATGCCGGTGTCCATCATTAACAGTTGTTACTGAATCTACAAAATGAATATGTTTACCATCTGGTAATCTAATATCTGAGCCAGTCCTACCCTTAATCATATGATGGTGATTTTCAAAGAAATCTGTATTACTTCGAAAATCATGAACATGTCTTCCATTGCCTATAGGAATTGCTTCACCAGTAACTCCAGCAAAACGATGGTTATGTCTATCTACACCTGCTTCTGCCAGGTGGGTGCTCCCTTCGAATTCGTGTACATGGCTTTGTTCATCCCCTGACATATTAATAACATTCATTGACGTATCCATAGTAACCTCCGTAATTTAGTTTATACATTATATTATGTAAACTGAATTATTATTGTTACTAATTGGCCTAACAATTCAATGTAAAAGTTTTGGTGGACTATGTACCTATTACTGCATTTAACAATCTTGTACACTCTGGTGGTCCGTATTCATCACCCAAAGGGAAGAGTGCAATAACAGTATTTTTAGATTCGGATTATAGTTGGTGTAAGGATATTTCATCCATACCTGTAAGGTCGTTCCTATATAAAACTCTTAAACAACATAATATTTAAAATTGCTAAAACACTCCCAATTGTTAGTAGAACTATATTATGCAAAATAGAATTTCTGTGCCTGCCCATAATTCTTTTTGATGATGTAAGGTAAATTTGCAAAAACACTGTTATAGGAAGTTGAATACTTAGGATCATTTGTGAATACACCAATCCTTTGAAGGGGTCGGATATTAAAAAAATTATAACTGTTGCAATTATCAAAATAAGAGATACCCCGATTTTAGTATGGGAATCCTTAATATCATATGGTTCTTTGTATAAGCCTGCAAAAATAGTTCCTCCAGCCATTCCTGCCGTTATTGTTGAGGATATTCCTGAAAAAAGCAAGGCAATACCGAAAATAATTGCCGCATTTGTCCCAAGCATTGGCTTAAGTAAGCTTTGTGCCTGGGCTAACTCGGTTACATTGGTATTGTTTTTAAAAAAGGTTGTTGCTGCCAAAATTATCATTGTGCTGTTTATTGCCCATCCTATAATCATTGAAATAATGGTATCAGTAAATTCAAATTTAAGCTGTTTTTTTATTACGGCCTCATCTTCCTTGTTCCACTGCCTGCTTTGTATGATTTCAGAATGCAGGAATAAATTATGCGGCATAACGACAGCACCTAATACTGCCATAACTATTGTCATAGAACCATGAGGTATACTGACAGTAACCCAGCTTTTTAATGCTGATGGCCAGTCTACTGTTACAATACTTATTTCATACAAAAACGAAAATCCTATTATCGAAACAAAACCTATGATTAACTTCTCCAATTTGGTATATGTATTAGAAAATAGTAAAAATATAACTACAACCAAAATTATAATTGAACCAATTCGTATGGGTATACCAAATAATAGTTCAAGGGCTATTGCACCGCCTAAAATTTCTGCCAATGCAGTGCTAATTACTGCTAAAATGCCAGTTGCCAATATAGGCCTGGCAATAGCAGGCCTTATATTTTTCATTGTTGACTCAGCAAGGCAATCTCCTGTAACTATTCCTAAATGTGCTACATTATGCTGAAGTATAATAAGCATTATCGTTGAAAGGGTCACCATCCACAACAAAGTATATCCATACTTTGAACCTGCCACAATGTTGGAGGCCCAATTTCCAGGATCAATAAACCCAACCGTTACAAGCAATCCAGGACCTAAATATTTTAATATTTCTCTTGCTCCAAAAACAGGTTTGTGACTTGATTTTCCTGTTATAACCTCTTTGAATTTCGATATCATTTAGAATCACCCATTCCAATATAACATGTTATTTATGTACCAACTTTTTTATTATTATAAATATAAATAAATATGTCAATATTATCGGAAATATGACAAATACAGCTTCAGGTGGTGAATGATTCAATGAATTTCATATGAAACAATCAGTTGATTTATAAGTAGAAAAATGGTACAATTATTTTAAAAGTTTTCTGATCATTTTCCTATCTGAGATATTTTAATTCTAATTAGTTTTTCAATATAGACAATATTTATAAAGTTTTATTTGCTTTATTTTAGCTGGGGTAAAGGTAAATCTTTATAGAATTTTATACATTTAACAATCAGTACATTGGTATATTTTACTTATTCGACAATAACATCTAAATTAAGACGTTATTGTCAAAATATGCTGTATAAAGCCCTTGGCATCAATAAAAATTTTGCTGCAGCTTATTATGAAACTGCAAATATCTATTTCAAAAAAGGATATGCCGATAAGGCAGATGAGCTGCTGAAAAAATCAATAAGCCTTAATAAAGATGATTATAGAAATTATCACTTGAAAGGAAGTATACTTTTGAAAAAAGGCAATTTTGGAGATGCCATGAGTGCCTATAGCAAGGCTATAGAATTGGAACAAGGAATTTCAAGTCTTTATTTTGACAAGTCACAGGTACAGTTTAGACTTAGCAGTCTGGATGGAGCACTTTTTAATATAAATAAAGCGTTAGAATTTGATGATTACAAAAATGCCTCTATTTAACTTGGCATGTCCATAGACTATAACCCTTATTTCGCTAGGGCTTATGCTGCAAAAGCATTTGCAGAGCAAAAGCTAAAAAATGAAACACTTTCAGATGACTATATGGATATGGCAATTAAGATTGATCCGAAAGACTACTATAACTATCTGATAAAATTGAATATATACATAAGGGGCAAGCTTATAGCTGCAGAAACATCAAGAAATAAGGCAGCAAAGCTGTATGAATAATTGTTTTCATCAAAATAAAGATAGGAGAAATAATATATGAATAAAAAGAGATGTAATATAGGTGTTGTTTCAATATATATTGAGAATTATTATTTCGGATCTTTGTTAAAGGGCATACAGAACATAATAAAACAAGAAGAAGGAAGACTTTTTATTTTTAACACATATATGCTGGATAAATTTAGGATGGATATAAAAGGTGATGAAGACTATTATACATTTTCATTCGACCATATTGACAGCTGGATCATTCTTATAGGGGTAAAAGCAGAATATGTCAATAGGATTATAAAAAGCGGAAAACCTGTTGTCTTTGTCGGACAACGTTCTTATTGTGGTAACTGTACCGCAGTGCTTGATGATAGCTATAATGGTGCAAAGCAGGCTGTTGAACATCTTCTGTCCCATGGACATAAGAGAATAGCTTATGTAGGGGCTAATAATATCTATGATATGTCTCAAAGACATGCAGCATATAAGAAAACCCTTGAGGAACATGGTTTCTATGATGAAAGTATTGTTTATGAAGTAAGCAATCCTGTGCCGAATATCGGAAAAAATGTGGCTTTAGATATGCTTAAAAATGGGATAGACTTCACAGCTATATTTGCTGCAAATGATTATTTGGCAATTGGGTTGATAGAGGGGTTAAAAGATGCCAATATTCATGTGCCTGAGGACATAGCGATTATCGGTTACGATAACTCGGATAGTGGAAAAAATAATGTGCCTGCTTTAAGCAGTATAAATCAAAATACCTTTGAAATTGGTAGGGAAGCTGTAAGAACGGTAATGAGACTTTTAAAAGGGGAGAATGTGGGAAAAGAAGTGCTTGTAATATCTGATCTTGTTATAAGAGAATCTTGCGGCTGCATATATAAAACAACTGATGATATTATAACAGTTGATGTTATAAATCAAAAAAACTATATGATAGAAAGACTTGAAGATGTATTGTACAAGAACTCGGATCTTGGAACAAGGTTTTTTGCATTGAGTATTAGTGAAATTATAAAGCTGATTCCACAAATAACTGACCAATATAGTTGGTTTTGTTTCGGCCAGTATACAGGGGATAAAGAATCTAAATATAAGATAATAACTCAAACAGTTGTCGATAATATAAGTAAAAGTAAAATTGATAAAAGCATTGAGTGCACATTGGAAAGTTTTCCTCCTTTGGAGCTTATGCCTTATCAAAATTTGGGCAAGAACGATGTAGTATTGGTGGTTCCTATATCCACAGAGAAAAAGAACATAGGTATTATGTCATATATAACTAAAATCCACGAAGAAACCACTCTCTTTGTATATGAAATGCATATGCTGATGTTTAACCTGCTTGGCATTGCTATAGACAGAAATCTTGTAATGACAGATTTGAAGGAAACATTAGATTCA
The DNA here is from genome assembly GCF_036567765.1 of Pseudobacteroides sp. Taxonomy (NCBI): domain Bacteria; kingdom Bacillati; phylum Bacillota; class Clostridia; order Eubacteriales; family Oscillospiraceae; genus Pseudobacteroides; species Pseudobacteroides sp. Next base: position 46,919 of record NZ_DATCTU010000079.1, on the reverse strand, counting down.
CTAAAGAAAACCCAGGAGCAGCTGATAGAATCAGAAAAGATGGTATCTTTGGGATGTCTGGTATCAGGTGTTGCCAATGAGATAAACAATCCTATAGGTATAGGTATTGCTGTCACATCTGAACTAAAAAGCAATATACACAAGTTAAAGGATTTATTTGAGGAAAATAGGATACCTAAGACTGCTTTACTAAATCTTCTGGAAAAAAACAATGAGTCTTCTGAAATACTTCTTTCAAATTTACAGAAAGCCTCAAACCTTATAACAAAATTCAAGCAAATTGCATTGGATAATTCTATTGATGAAACAAGGATTTTTAAAGTTAATGATTATATAAATGATGTCATTTTAAGTCTTGACCTAAACTCAAGAAATATGGATATAAAAGTTAATCTTAAGTGCCCTGAAGATCTTTACCTAATATGCAATCCTGGAGATTTTTACCGGATGCTTACAAGTCTTATTCTAAACTCAATAATTCATGGATACGATGAAGGTAGAGGCGGCGAAATTTCAATAATATTTGAAAAAACCGATAAAAGCCTTGTTATGGAATATAAGGATGATGGACGAGGAATAGAAAAGGAAATCTATGACAGGATTTTCGAGCCGTTTTTTACATTTAAAAAGGACAATGACGGTTTAGGATTGGGATTATATATAATAAACAATATTATAAAGCAAAAGCTTGGCGGAACTATAGAATGCGAAAGCGAGTATAATAAAGGGACAAGATTCATAATAAAACTTCCCCTATCATTGATTGCACAATAGAATTATTTTATTTGCATTTGGTATCTATAAAAGAAAGGGTTAATTATGGATAAAAGGCTGCGGATTGGTGTTATAACAAAATTTACTGAAGGAACATATCACGGTAATCTTATAAACGGTATTTATAACTGTGTCAAAGACATGAATGCTAAATTGTTTGTGATTAATACTTTTATGATAAGTCGTTTTTCTAATGAAATAAAGAAGGTTGAGAGCTATTATAATTTAGCTTTTGAACATGTAGACGGATGGATAGTGTTGCCTGAAGGTGCCAGCCAAAGTCATATAAATGCAATAACTGAGAAAGGCAAACCTATGGTATTTATAGGTGTTAATGATGGAGGAAAAAAAAGTACATTAATAAAGGGTGACAATATAAAAGGAGCAAAGAATGCTGTAGAACATCTTATTATGCACGGTCACAGGAAAGTTGGTTTTATAGGCTGGATGGGCAGTGACGATATGAAGGAGCGTTTTTTGGGTTATAAGGACACGCTACTTCATAACGGGATACCTTTTGATGAAAACCTTGTTTATTTTAGCCAATATGCAATGCCAAGGGATGGTAAACTGGCAATTGAGCATTGGATAAAAAATAAAATAGAGTTTACAGCAATATTTACAGGAAACGACAGCCTTGCAGTCGGTGCCCTCAAGGAACTTAACAGTCATGGGATATCGGTACCGGAAGATGTAGCAGTAATAGGTTATGACAACAGCTACTTCGCAAAAAACTGCAATCCGGGTATTACAACGATTGATCAGAATGTTTATGATCTAGGATTTACCTCTGCAAAAACATTGATTGATAAGATTAAAAACAGGGATAAAAGCGGAAAAACAGTATTTATAAAATCAGAACTGGTAATAAGAAAGTCTTGCGGATGTAAATATGCTATAGATGACAGCAAGGATATTTCAATAGAAAGTGCCAAAAAGAAAGATTCAATAATAAAGTACCTTGAGGAAGCAATATTAAAAAATTCTGATATCGGCACAAAACTGCTTACAACAGACATAAACGGTATTAAAAAACTATTTCCATTTATTGTGGATGACTATTCCTGGGAATGTATAGGATTTTGGGATGATGAAAAATCAGAGCGGGAAAGCATAGATATAAAAGCCCTGTACGATGTGTCAAAAAACCTGGAAAATTTGGACTTATCCTGTAGTCTTGATAATTTCCCGCCTTTTGATATCTTGGAAAACAAAAAATGCATGGACAATGATGATATAATTTGGATAATGCCAATCTCTTCAACAACAAGAAACTGGGGAGTAATGGCTTACGCAAGCCCGTTTAAGGAATTATCGGCACTTACAAAATATAATATTTCCGTTGTTATTAATACTCTTCTGGGCATTGCCATGGATCGTGATGTTGCAAAAACAGAACTGGAAGCTACATTGGAAACCCTTAAGCAAACACAAAAGCAATTAATCCATTCAGAAAAGATTGCTGCACTAGGTGGGCTTGTTGCAGGAGTAGCCCATGAAATCAATACTCCTGTAGGTGTCAATGTGACAGCAGCATCATATCTTAAAGATAAAAATAATGAAATAATCAAATCAATTGAGACCGGAAAGATTAAAAAAGTTGATCTAAAAAAATATATTGAAACTGCTATGGAAACAATTGAAATTCTTACAATTAACCTTGATAGGGCTTCAAACCTCTTGAAGAGTTTTACGCAAATAGCTTCAGATCAGTCAATTGTGGAAAAAAGACGATTTTTTATAAAGGATTACATAAATGAAGTATTACTAAGCTTGTACCCCAAAATAAAATCAACCAGTCACAAAATAATTGTAAATTGTGACGATAATCTGGTAATTTATGCTTCACCAGGAGGTATGTCCCAAGTTATTACGAACCTTGTTATAAATTCACTTTTCCATGGTTTTGAGAATATGAAAGCAGGTACTATTGAAATAAGTGTTACAAAAGAATTTAACGAAATTGTAATTGAATACAGCGACAATGGAAAAGGTATAAGTGAAAACGATATAAAGAAAATATATGAGCCGTTTTTTACAACTAAAAGAGGAAAAGGCGGTACCGGGTTGGGCCTAAATTTAGTTTACAATATTATAACTAATGAATATAGTGGGAATATAAAATGTAAAAGTACTCTTGGAAAAGGAACAACATTTATAATAAAAATACCTGACTAATTAAAACAAGTGAGTAGTAAAATGTTTTCAAACGCTTGATTTTATGCTATAATATAATTAAGCGATAAAGTCATGTCCAATTGCAGCATTAACAAAAACTCTCCCATTAACAAAGTATATTTCAAATGTACATTCATGTTGAAAAACTTAACATTGTTTTCTACATGCCGATTTCTGCATAAACATACGGAAGAAGGGTGAGATATGTATATTTTATGTTTTTTTAAAAAAGCATCGGGGATAGCTTCTTTGATGCTTTCGATAATATTAATTATATACAGCATTCCTGTATTTGTTAACTCTGCCGGAGCTTCTCTAAAAGTTCAGATGTATAGTAATTCAAATAAAGAATCAACTAACACAATTCAACTAAGGATTAGACTGGTAAATACCAGCGCTGCATCAATAAACCTTAACACTGTAAAAGTGAGATATTACTATACTGTAAACGGGTATATTAATCAGTCATTTAACTGTTACAGCTATAATGGTGGCAGTACATCGTATGTTACCGGCACATTCAAGCCTTTGAATACCGTAAGCTCTGAAGCAGATTGTTACTTGGAGGTAGGCTTCACCGGTTCTGTAGGTTCATTGCCTTCAGGCCAAAGCAGAGATTTGTATGTTGCAATAAATAAAAATAATTGGGAAAACTATACACAAACCGATGACTATTCATTCAATCCCGGATCAACATACATTGACTGGAATAAGACAACCGCTTACATAAATGGCAGCCTAGTCTGGGGAACCGAGCCAGCACTTACAACAGCTCTACCCGATCAGTCAATTAAACTTCAAATGTATAATATCAGTAACAACTCCAAATTTGTCAGCTTTAAAATAAATATGATCAATATTGGTGCTGGCACTATAAATTTAAAAGATGTGATAATAAACTATTATTATACTATTGACGGTGATAGTCCTCAATCATATAGCTGCTACTGGTATGAGAACGGAAACACGTCAGATGTAAAGATAACATTTACCAAAGTGCAGCCACCCCTGAGCACAGTTGATTATATAGCACATATCAATTTCACAAATGCTGGAGACAAACTTTTAAGAGGGGAGCAAAGGGAGCTTTATTGTGCCATAAACAAGAATAACTGGTCAGATTTTAATAATGCAAATGACTATTCAAGCAGTAATTCCGATGATTATGTTGACTGGGATAAGATAACATGTTCTATAGGGGATGAGCTATGTTGGGGAATTGACCCGAGTAATCCTTCTCCTACAAACACGCCGACTTCAACACCAGCACCTACAAGTACTGCAACGCCTACCAATACAGCAAAACCAACCAATACGGCAACACCTACACTATCTCCGACGCCTACAAGTACTCCAGTTGTAGTAAACGCAATGCTGCACAAGGCAATGACCAATTCAAACAGGTTCGCAGTGGGTGACAACATACCGGCTTCATTGCAAATGAAAATTAACAGAACAATCAGTTCACCTGTATTAAACATCGATATGAACTTCAAAAAGGATAGTGCGGAGCAAAACAGCGGGTTTAAGATTAAAACATTAGGCAAAAATTTTATTGATAAACAATATTTCAAAGCATATAAAAATGGTGTTCTAATCAATTCAAACAATATAATTATAGAAATATTGAGCTCTGGAAATAGCGATAACCAGAAGCTTCAAATAACAATTAACAGCAGCTTTGCTCCTAATGATATTATAAAAATAAATTACAGGGTTAAGCTGACTGCATCAAACTCCGTTTATAAATATGGCTTGAGTAGATATATAAAGGATAAAGGCTATAATACCGATGAAATATACACAGATTTTGAGCTTATCCAATGGATCGAAAATGGCAATACCGTTAGAAACCCGTACAACAAAAATACATGTACTCTTTCGGAAAAAAACAATTTTATTATGGGTATAAAAGCTGAGGACAATCTAATATTGTTTTAGGATCCTAAAATATTAATCACATTACATATTCACCAGTTCCAGAAACTCATATCTATAACAGACATTGTCCTTGCATCCAATTCTCCGGTAAGCTTTACGAGTTCGCTGGAGGGACCTGTAATGCGAAGCCCGTATATTTTTATTCCGTTTTTAAGAATATACGCGGCTTTTTCTTTTACAGAGTTGTCAATCCCATTGCTACTTAATAAAGATTTGTCTGCTATTAATAAATCCTTATTGTCATCAAGCCACTTAATTTCCTCCAGCACCGATTTCTCATACTCTTTTATCTTTCCCTCTTTTAGCTGTGAATATTGAAAGTGCCCAGGCCTTGATAATTTTCCAGGGATTCCCCATTGAAGCACCTGCTGCTTTTCAAGAGTCATATTCTGAGGCTTGACATCCTCAATACCAGCCTCAACAGCCATCCAGCATATCTCAACATCAAACCTGCCGATTAACTTTTCCACATACTCAAGGGATATTGTATTCTTCAGGGAATAGTCAACGGTAGCAACAGTTGTGTCGATATTTCTTTTCAATAAATCAGTCTGTGCTTTTACATTTCTATCCCTATCAAAATCCTGACCTTTATATAAGCCTGGGTGAACAAAATTTGCTCCTATAATAACCGGGACAGAAACTTTGCCTGTTATAGCCGACATGTTACCTATATACTCGAACTGTTCACCGTACTTTTTTCCAACTACAGACCGTGCTCCAATTTTCAGAGACACTGAAAACACACTGCCGGTACTGTTACCCCACATGTTTACCATATTTGGCTGGGAAAATTGAACAACATCCATCAATGCCCTTGACGCCTTTTCCTGTCCGACTGCTGACCTCATTTTTAGTATAGTAGCGGAAGCCCCCAGGATTAATATAAAAACAGCAATGATTATTGAGACACTTCTCAATATTTCCATATTAAATTTTGCTCTGGTCTTTTTTATGATTTTGTTCTGATTTATAATATCTTCTTGCACAAAACCAAAATTGAAACCATCGTTTATCAGTTTTATTTCACTGCTGCATTCGACACAGTTTTCCAAATGTTCTTGCATTTGGGTTTTGCTACTTTTATCAAGAATTCCTGCAAGATACTCAGGAATCTTTTCCTGTACCTCTTTACATTTCATTATTATAATCCCTCCTGTAAAGATTTTTTAGTTTCTGCCTACCACGGAACAAAATTACCTTGACATTATCAAGACTAACCCCTATGATGCTTGCAATTTCAGCATATGTAAGGTTATTATACTCCTTTAGCATTAGCACCGATCTATATGGCTCTGAAAGTCTGGATAGGCTTTTTGAAAGCATTTCCATCCGTTCGGTATGCAATGCTGAAATCTCGGGATTTATATCCCTTGAGTTGTCTATGGCATCAGGAATTTCACCATACTCGATATTTCTTTTTTTCCTAATCATATCAAGTGCAATATTTCTTGCTACTTTATAAAACCAAGCCCTGGCTGGAAGTTCGTTATAAGCTATACAATGCTTAGTAGCCCTCAAGAATGTTTCTGAAACGATATCCTCGGCTAATGCTGAATCTTTAATAAAAGACATTGCATATCTGGCTAACGGTTCCGCAAGTTCACTGTAAAGTGAAGTCAAGGCATCCACTTAGCATCACCTGCCTTCTTTATTTAAACGTTTGAATGTGATGAATGTTACATATTATAAAATATTTTTTTTAAATGTCTAGAAACACATCTCACTAATCTACACTAGAATAACAAATTTCCTTTAAATTACTCCCAGATAATGATAGAATTAATATTACTATTATACTTGTCTTTTTTACCTTTAACGATTAAAAGTGCTAAATATATTAAAAATATTAGTACTTTTAAAATAAAAAATAATTAAGAAAAGGGGAATGATAAGAATGACAAAAAAAATCTCACTGTTACTGGCGGTCATGTTGGTTATAACCATATTTGTACCTCCGGTATATTCAAACGCTGCTAACCCCTCCGAGGGTTACAGAAAACTGCTTGATGTCCAGATATTCAAAGACTCATCTGTTGGAGGCTGGACCGGAAGTGGGGCAGAAGAGATAGAGACAGTCAACAGCACTCTGCCGCTTGATACAACAGTTACATACAACAATCTTCCATCTTTAAGGCTTAATATTTCAAAGCCTGTTACATCAGGCTGGTGGGTATCCCTCCTTACAATTAGAGGTTGGAACTCCCACGACATCTCACAATATATTGAAAACGGCTATCTTGAATTTAACATAAAGGGAAAGGATGGCGGGGAAGACTTTGTAATGGGATTCAGGGATAAAGTTTATGAACGTACAACTGGCCTTGAACTTGATGCAAAAATCTCTGTCTCCAAATATGCACAAATAACCACTGACTGGCAGCATGTGAAAATACCTCTTAAAGATATTAAAGCCGCTAACAAAAATTTTGATCCTTCTTCTGTTACCTGCTTGATTATTGAGAAGGTTCATGCGAACCCATTTACAGTTTGGTTCAATGATTTGAAGATAACTTCTCCAGACAATGAGAAAGCGGCTCCTGCCATTAAAATCAACCAATTAGGGTTCATACCCGAAAGTGAAAAATATGCCCTCGTTACAGGGTTTCCTGAAGAGCTCAAAGCTGTTGAAGGCACAGAATTCCAAGTGAAGAAAGTATCAGATAATTCTGTTGCATACCAGAATAAATTAGCACTGGTTACAGATTTTGAATCTGTAGATTCGGGAGAAAAGATATTAAAGGCTGATTTTACAGAATTGAAAGTACCCGGAGAGTATTATATGACTGTTTCGGCACCTGGTATTGAAGCTTCGCCCAAATTTAGAATAGGTCAGGATATATATAAAAATCTCATAGCTGATTCAGCAAGGTACTTCTACTTCCAGCGTCAGGGTATCGAGCTTAAAGAACCTTATTCAATGGGCTATCCAAGACAGGATAAGACACCACAGGATTCAATAGCAAATTTTGCTTCTGGCAAAAAGGCTCCTATAAACATTACCAAGGGTTGGCATGATGCAGGAGATTACGGAAAATATGTAAATGCAGGGGCATCAGGACTTTCCGATCTTTTCTGGGCATATGAAATGTTCCCCTCACAGTTTAACGACAATCAGTTTAATATACCTGAAAGCGGCAACAACATACCTGATTTGCTTGATGAGTGCAGATGGGAGCTTGAATGGATGCTTAAGATGCAGGATTCAGCAAGCGGAGGATTTTATCCGAGGGTTCAATCTGATAGTGACGAAAATGTTAAACAAAGAATCATAATGGACCAGAATGGATGTACCACAGATGATACAGCTTGTGCAGCTGCTATACTGGCACAAGCATATCTCTTGTATAAGGATTTCGACCCCACGTTCGCTGCAGGGTGTCTTAGTTCAGCTAAAAAGGCATGGACATTCCTTGAAATTAATACTTCCAATATTGTGTCACCGCCCGGCCCATACAATGTAAGCAATGACAGCAGTGACAGGCTTTGGGCTGCTGCTTCACTATTCAGGGCGACATCCGATCAAAAGTATAATACATACTTTAAGAACAATTATACTAAATTCGAATCTAAGTTTACCGATTCATATGGTTATGGACATACATGGGGAGACATGTGGTTTACAGCATTTTTGTGCTATCTTAAAGCAGAATCAAAAGACTCTCAGGTAGTTGCATGGATCAATACACAGTTTGAAAGATGGATGAACAAAATCTCAACAAGATATAACAACAACCCATGGAAAAACGCCGTTGTTCCAGGCAACTACTTCTGGGGAATCAATATGCAGGTTATGAATACTCCTATGGATGCGATTATCGGGGCCAAGCTTTTAGGAAAATCAAGTGATTCGGTAAATATACTTGGATTTGGATCATTAAACTGGCTGCTTGGTACAAACCCTCTGCGTTACAGCTTTGTCTCAGGCTATGGTGAAGACTCTGCTAAAGGTGTTTACAGCAACATATACAATACCGATAATAAAGCGGGAATTCCTTCGGGCTATATGCCTGGGGGGCCTAATGCTTATGAAGGAGCAGGTCTGTCAAGGTTTGCAGCAAAATGTTATACGAAATCCACCAATGACTGGGTTGCAAATGAGCACACAGTTTATTGGAACTCCGCCTTGGTATTTATGGCAGCTTTTGCCAATAACGGCATGTCCGCAGAACAGGCAATATCAGTTTCAGGCTATGTAAAATCAAGTGTAGGATCAAAAAGCAGCGATATAAACGAAGGATTTAAGGTTGAACTAAAAAGCAGCGTATCCACATTTACTGCAACGACAGACAAAAACGGTTTCTTCAAGCTGGAAAATGTACCGGTTATAAGAGGTCTTTACAGCCTTAGTATATCTAAGCCCGGTTATCTTACAAGAAATATTAAGGATTTATTGGGCAGCAAAAATCATATTATAGGAATCGTTTCATCACCTGTTGAAATCTGGGCTGGAGATCTGCCGGCATCAGGAAATGCACAGGACGGTGCAATAAACATGATGGATGTTGTTGAAATTGCAAAAGCCTTCAATTCAGTAAAAGGTGATGCCCTATACAATTCAACTTGTGATTTTGATATGGATAACAGCATCAATATTTCAGATGTTATACAATTGGCTAAAAACTTTAGTGCAACATCGGAATCATACCCTGAAGTTAAGGTATGATTAAAAAATTACTTCCGCTTTTGAGCGGGTGTTGACCAGTTAAGTCAACACATGAGCGAAATTTATAGCAGAAGTTTTTTTGATCGTACCTATGTATAAATCATACCATAATCAAAGACCCTGAGAAAATAAATTCCCAGGGTCTTTTAACTATATGTTTTATAATCATTAATCATTTACACTTCTAATTTTGAAATTTATTTTTTGTACTCACTTGGCAGCAATACTGTTGTATAACCGCTGATCTCTGTTATAATCCAAAATTGCACATTATTACTTGATGTGTAGGAAGATAAAAGCATTTCCATAAACTCTAATGCCTGGTTATTGGCCTTTTTATCAGCATCGGATATTTCACCCCAATCACCATTTGAGTGGCGTTCTAAAGCTGTGTAAACGTCATTTTCCGGAATACTTTGTTTTACTCCCAATGTTTGAACTATTACACCAAGGTTAACTAAATTCTTGTATACTCTCATAAGTCATTCTCCTTTTTGTAACTTCAAACTCAGTGACTAGACGTTTTTCTAATCAAATCATTAAGTTTTATTGTTGACCTCTGATAATATTTACCAAGAATAACATGAGTTTAAACTAAATTTTTTGCACTATTGCCAGATTCTTATGTCGTCTACATAACCCCTGTATTGGCCTGTAGAGCCTGGCTGATCATATGCGTACATAATTTTCTTGATTACCTTTCCTGCACATTTGCTGCCGATATTTGACTCAATATAATTCCATTGTCCTACACTTCCACGACCATATGCCGGATGCATTTTCACACCGTTCTGGTCGGTAAGTCCTGCATTACCTGCCTGTCTTAGGGTGGAGCCGTCGGTGAATTCAATATCAACAGCTGAATACCTGGCGTTGGAATCCTGAGGCAGGAACCAGTATGACAGCTTTGTTTTACTTGTAACCTGCAGGTTAAGATTATCGAACAGCTGGTAGTAACAGTAGGATGCTGTATAAGAATCAGTGTCGGTTCCTGAGAACATCAGGGCAGTAATTCCACTGTGAGCGGATTCATTGGTCCTTGGGCTGCATTCAGGGTTAATCCCTGCGGTATAACCTGTAACATTTCTGCTGTAAGCAATGGTGTCATAGAATAAAGAAAGTCTGTCCGGGTTTTCAAAATTTGTGGAAAATCCGGTAATCTTATCTTGTCTCAAAAGATATAATTTAAAGTTATCTGTAGGGTCATCGTTCCAGCCTGCTTTTTCCTGGCGTATAATGTCTGTAATTCCATCACCGTCAAAATCCCCTGGTATAAGATTTACAAAATCCCCCTTCATTGTGTACTGAACATCCCAGTTATCCATTCTTTGTATGTCAAAGGTACCGTTACCTGTGGAATAATAGATTTTAAACGTACTTATATCATCATCGTCCCACCCGGATTTTTCCTGGCATATGAAATCCATTTTTTCATCTGAATTAAAATATCCTGGTATCAGGTTGGAATAAGATCCTTTTAACGACACCTGATAATCATAAGTATTGGGGTAATACGCATCAAAGTCTCCATTTCCCTTGCTTAAATGTACTAAAAAGGTTCCTGTATCATCATTATCCCAGCCGCCCTTTTCCTGACGGAGGAAATCAGTTTTTCCATCTCCGTTGAAATCCCCTGGTATGATATTTACATAGTCTCCCTGCATATCTGTTTGATAGGAAGGATTTTGCGGAGTTATAATGTTAAACGTTCCGTCACCCTTACTGAAATACACCTGGAAGGTTCCGATATTATCATCATCCCAGCCGTTCTTTTCCTGGCGAATGAGGTCGGTTTTACCGTCTCCGTTAAAGTCTCCCGGTATCAGATTGGTGTAGAGTCCTGATATTCCATCCTGGTGATCCCATCCGTCAGGAAGAATGGCACTAGAAAAACTGGGAGAGCCGTTGCTGTCAACACTTCCCATAAGAAGCCAGAAATTTCGTACGACACCGTTAACAGTTGGTGGGTCCATATCTTTCCACTGACAAGCGAGGTCTGTGATCCCGTCACCGTTAAAATCCCCCGGAATAATATTGATAAGGATTCTGCTTAGATAAGTTCCCGCCTGAATGCTTGTGCCAAGTCCTATATAGGGTTTTATAAATTTAGTAGCATCAAAATCTCCATTTCCTCTGGATATGTAGAACCTCAGGTATGAACTGCTTAAACTGAACAATCCTGGAATGCCATCCGAATGTGCAATAAAGTCTGTAATTTTATCTCCATTGAAATCTCCGGGGTAAATACTGGCTTTATCAGGATTGATAATATCATTGCTGAAGTCACTTGAAGGAGTCTTTATTTCAAAGAACTTCTCTTCTTCTGTTACAAGCCCGGTATTTTTGATTTCCATTGTCACACCAGAAGCTGCGGCATAGTCTAAACGCCAGCCTGTTACCCTTCCGGCAATCTTATAATCTGAGTTGTTGTACATATCCATAAGATAGGTATGCCACTGACCGTCTGCAATCAGATTTTGCGAAGTAACACTCTGTGCTTCTGTGGTTACCGTCGGATATTTGTCGTTCATGACATATACCTGAAAAGGAGTTTGCGGTGTACCAACCGGCATTTTGTATTCAAGCCTGAAGTAGCGGTATTCATTGGGGTCAAAGTATCCTGTGTTGTTCATATAGATCATTGGGTCTATATTTGTGGTCAAAAGTTTCACAATACCATCAGTGTATGAGACCAGGGTAGTACCGCTGCTTATTGATGCTATGTTTTCTTCTTCCAGTTTTAGTGGAAGATCAGAACTTTTGATATTATATTCACAGAATATTTTCCAGGATGCAGATTGAATGGTTTTGCCAAAGCCGTTTTTCCATTTCTCCCAAAAGCTCATCATGTCCATTTTACCGGAACTGAGCTTGTTGTCCAATACTGTTTTTGAAACATTGTAAAATCCTGATGATACTGTATCGGAACTTTTGGTGTTATACTTTTCGTTTGTCGTATCTGCCAGATCCCATAAAACAGCTGCATTGGATACCTCGTTCCTGATATCGCGTACAATATTGGAGGATTCGGCATAACTTGCAAGAGTTTCAATATCAAACATCCTGGCTTTGTCAAAGTAGACAACAGGGGATCTTAGGACACTGGCGGAGAAAAACCATGCCCAGCCCTCACTGTATGCCAACTGAGGGGTGTGAAGCCAGCCGTCGGTCTTAATGGAATAAAATTTGTGATTACCGCCTGAATTAATCGGCATGGCTCCATACTGATCCATCAGTGCATGTCCATATTCATGGAGAATGAATGAAGGACTGTAGGCATGCTTATCATTATAATTAATCTGGTTTTTTTCTCTTATAAAAGCACTATTTTCCGTACCCGGTATCATCAATACTTCTCTTTTTACCGGGGGAGCTATTCCTGTCATATTCTCTTTCCAGAATTCTGCTCCCTTTTTAATAGTCTTCATGATATTGAAAGAACCGCTAACCTTTACATCGATAATTTCCAAATTATTCATAGACATTTCACCGGAGGACAGGGTATAGGAGGCAGATTCATATACAAAAGGATACTCCGAACCGTTACTGGCCAGTTCTTTTACCCGGGAATACCCGTCTTCTGCCTTTACCCTTATAAAGAGACTTCCTCCGTTTGCAGTGACAGATGCAAGATCTGTAGTTGAAAACTGTCCGTTTGAATCAGTGCTTATGGTTTTTATCAATTTATATCCTGCTGATAAAGAGGTATCTTTTTGACATAAATCAATATCTGTGTTGTCAAGCGGCAGCTTGACAGGCATTTCCGACTTGGTTACATCAATGGTTCCATCAGATTTTGAAGGAATACCATAGTAGTATATGCTTCCCTTTACCAAGCTAGGTTTTTTGGGCGTCGGTGTTGGTGTAGGTGTCGGTGTTGCTGTTGGCTCATTAGCTGTATAGAAAGAATATCTGAAATACGCGATCATCCCATTAAAGCTGGTGCTTGTTTCCTTAGGCCATATCCAGTACGGGCGGCTGGCGTAAGTTGTACTGCCTACGTATGTTGGTGGAAATATGGATTGATCCATATTGGTATAGTCATTGTGGAAATAGTCAGCCGTACTCCAGCCGGAATCGTTATAGTTGCTGTAATACCAGTTATAGTCTGTGATATCGAATTTCCCCTTGAATCTATGGTCAGCTGGAAAGTTGGAGCCTGTAGAGTTGTTGTTAGGATGGGTTATGCTGGTTGTATTCATTCCGGTAGTGTACTTAGTACCAAGACCTGTCTGAATCCTGCCTATGAACCCATGGCTTGAAGCATTATTATTCCTTGATACCTTGACGGCAACCACATTTTTACCTTCACGAAGATTAATATTAATGAAATTATGAGTACCTTTGGATGGGTCAAAAGTGAAAGGTGGAATATTCTGCTGCTTAACACCATTAACATAAATTTCATCGATATAGTCGTGGGAAGTATAATAAAAACCACCGGTGGTATAGTTTTCAATACCGTGTCCCACCACTGAATAAAAGCACAGTGTTATAATCAAGCTTGTTATAAACAAGATAAAAGAAGCGATTCTTTTTTTCATAAAATTCTCCCATATTAATATTATTTTATATTGAAATGTTCACGAAAGATTTACCAACCAAAAAATTTTAGCAAATCCCACTCATCGTCATCACCATCAGGTATAATAGTGGGAGGAACTACATTTTTTATTGAATTTACGTAGGTTTGGGCAGCTTGTGTAGTTACGGTATTGATTACTTCATATGTGGCATCACCAATACATTCGATAACGCCATTAACTTTTCTTCCCACATACATCAAGCCATCGGAAGTTTTTTTATAAATATATTCTATACCGTTTTTGGTCATTGCAACAACATATTCTCCCTTTTCAATGATATACTCGCAAGTATCATCCCACAGCTTTGAGAATGTATTTATAGCTGATGGGTCAAATTTTCCGTTTTCATAAACATCATAGGTATCAGGATCGGAGTGGAGGTCACCAACTGTTAAAATGCCGTACTCATAAGTGCTGTCCAGTGAATACCCGACACTTCTCCATGAAAAATGTGCAAGGGAGGTGCAATAAAATTTATCTTCCCTGTCATATCCTTTGTATGAAAATGGATTGGGTATAAGGTAACTCTTACCAATCTGTCTCATTGCATAATCTCTTGCTGCAACTGCATTATCATAGCTTGAATTCTTGATTCTCATAACACGTATATTTGCTCCATATGTCCTACTGGGGTTTGTCCATTTTTCAATGTCACATGAATCGTTTATACCGCTGCCATCTGCTTCTATGGTGTTTTTTGAATCCTTTACTATACCGGCATGCTGATATGCAGGCCCGCCGGCTTCTGTAGTAAGAAGAACATCTCCCGGCATCGGAACATATCCTCTTGAGTTGTATAATTGGAACTCATGTATTCTAGTTGCATCATCAAAATCTCCCTCAACAACATAAAGTCTTACAAACCTTGCAATAATCTGACCGTTTAGTGTAATGTCGGTACTTCCGCTTGTATTATTGTAAACGCCTGAAGCATCCACCCATTTACCGTTCTCATCCTTATACTGGAGCTTATAGTTTTTAGTAAACATCCTAGAATCGAATTGCTTTCCATTTACAACTTTCCAACGATCAATATAATAGTAGTTTCCCAAATCAAGCATAAGCCATTGATTTTTTCCACCTCCGTAGCCAGAGCACCATTTGTCTCCAATGCCTGAAACCGTTCCGTTTACTGCCATATATGGAAGTTCGTAATTAGACGAAACATTTTTGCTTGATGTTACGCCGGTATATTTCTGTGCAATATTTACATCGGGATTTACATATTTTGCATTTACTTTATTCCCATAATTATAAATGTATTTTTTATAATTTGGATTATCGTTGTCAATGTTATATTTTGAATGATAATATAATTCAAACTCGTAGATTCTTTCACAGGTTGCACTGCTTGGAGGCATCTGGATGTCTACACGCACATACCTTGCTGCAAACGTGGATAAAACTTTATCGTTAACTCCGTCAGTATTGTCCACAACCACATCCACATCAACCCAGTTCTGGCCATCGAGACTTTTTTGAATTTTAAAGTTTTTGGTAACTCCTCTTCCAGGCTCGTAAGGCTCTGCATGACGAAGTACATACCTGTTTATAAGATAATTTTTTCCAAGGTCTACTTTTAACCATTTTGCAGTAGTGTTTCCTCCGCTGCACCACTGCTGGGTCCAATCGCTGTATTTACCGTCTATTGCTTTATCCGCAGTTGTGCCCCATATATCATCACTTACGCTTGCAGTTGCCTTTGCAATTCCATTTTGAGTAAGGTTTGACCCTTCAACCACCAAAGCATTCTGGTTTGCATATTTTGAATTATAGTACAATTCAAATTCATAAATTCTTTCACATATGTTACCGCCGTCAGGATTTAAAATATAAACCCTTACATACCTTGCCGCGAATGAAGATACTACCTTATCTGTTATTCCGCTGCTGTTGTTTGAAACTGCATCTACATCTTTCCATGATTGTCCGTCGAAACTGCTTTGAATTTTGAAGTTCTTGACAACTCCTCTTCCAGGTTCATAGGGTTCTGCATGACGAAGTACATACCTGTTTATGAGGTAGTTTTTACCAAGGTCTACTTGCAGCCATTTTTCTGTAGTATTACCCCCGCTGCACCACTGCTGTGTCCAATTGCTGTATTTACCATCTATTGCTTTGTCTGCAGTTGTTCCCCAAGCATCGTCACTTATGCTTGCTGTTGCTCTTGCTATTCCATTCTGAGTAAGGTTAGACCCTTCAACTTCATAGACATTAGCCTCTGCAAAAGCTTCCAAATCAAAATAAACAGACTGGCAAAGAAGTAGCACAGCTGCAATTAAAAAAGACATTACTTTTTTAAACTTAAAATTCATTAATAATTACCCCCAATTTCTTTACAAATTTTATAATTACAAATTATCATACAGCAAAAAAAATAACTGTAATAGATACAGTTTGTCATATAGATGCAGCATTTTGTCATACTTATTAAAATGATAAAACGGTAAATGTCATTCAGTATTCATTTTGGAGTATCAGAATTGCTAGGCTAACTTATTACGTACTGCAAAAACTGCAAGCTGAATCCTATCGGTTAAATTAAGCTTGGTGAGTATATGCACTATAAGATTACGGGCACTTCCTTCAGTTATATAAAGTTCACCTGCAATTTCCTTGTAGCTTTTGCCATCAACAACAAGTTTTATTGCTGTCAGCTCTCTGGCAGTTAACTTACTGCATAGGTTTGCATTTTCTGGTGTATTTTTATCAAATATGCTATTGTCTCTGATTACCGAATCAAAAACGTTTTTTTGAATTATGGTATAGCCATTGTAAAGGCTTTTTATTATATTTACCAGTTCAAAGGGAGTGGTATCTTTAAGTACATAGCTGTCAGCCCCACAAGATATGGCTTTTCTAACTTTTTCTTCATCATCAAGGGTTGTCAAAACTAGTACTTTTATCATCGGAAACGAGTCCTTTATTAGCTTTGTACCCAAAATACCATCACACACCGGCATGACTATATCCATAAGTACAATGTCAGGCTTATGCTTCTTGCATAGCTTAAAAGCCTCTTCACCATTATCGGCACATGCCACGACTTCAATGCATTCCTGGTTTTCCAGCAAATATTTAAGTGAATCGCGAAATATTATCATATCGTCTGCAATTATTATTTTAATCATTTTTACCCCCTACAAAAGGTATATCAATATGTATGTTAAAACCTTTTTCTCCATCTGAGCCAAATATTACTCTTCCAGAAAGGCTTTGAACTCTTTCTTCAATTCCCTTAAGGCCCATGCCCTTTTTTATACTTTTACATCCTTTTCCATCATCGAAAATGAAAAGCCTTAGAGAGGCATCAGACTTTTGAAAAATTAATTTTATTGATTTGGCATTGCCGTGTTTAACAGCGTTTGTTATAGATTCTTTGCAGATTAGATATAACTCATTAAAATATTTTTTGTTCAGACTTTTGGAATCCTCATCAAACATAATATCTACATTGATACCTGCATAGCTGAATTTATCAGTTATTTGGGTTAATGCATCCTTAAAAGTCTCAAACTCTGTGTTTGAGGTCAGCATACCTGATACGGCATCTCGAAGCTCTTTCAATGATGTCCTGGATAACATATTGATTTTCTCAATTATTTCTTTTGATTTTTCCGTGTTTTTTTGATTTGATATTTTGAGGGCTTCAGTCAATGAAATAAGAGTAGTAAGCGAATGCCCGATATTGTCATGTAAATCTCTGGATATCCTATTTCTTTCTTTTAATATTGAAAGCTCTTCAACCTTTTGGGCGTACTCTGTCAATTGGTCATTTATAGCGTTTAATTCAATATTCCTGTCGTTAATATCATTTAATAGGTCCTTATATTTTTGCACATTGTGAAATGAAATAATTAATCCTATAAAACTACCCCTTTTGTTCGTTAAAGGCATGATATTGATCTCGTAAGTCGTAACTTCATTTTTTTTAAAAATTACCTCACCTGTCATCCTTTTAAATTCTCGATTCTTTAAATATGATAGAATCTTTTTTTGCTCTTCAGTACTATAGGAATTTTTGTCTATAGTGTCCAAAATATTTTTAAAATCTTCGTGTCCATTTAACTTATCAGTATCAATGATACCTTTAAAGGAATTATTATAACTTTCAATTTCAAAATTGTGATTTAATAGGAGGAATGCATCAGGCAATTGGGATATATAGTTTTTCAGTGCAAGGGATTCAATATCTAAAAACCTGTATTTTAAAGAAGCAAAGGTCAGAATAACAAGAGCAATTATGAAACTGAATGGCGTTATTTCAGTTTTTAACTTTAACATCATAAAAACAATATTAAAAAGAAGAGGTATTAACGCTGAGAGAATCAAGATGATGAAATGAAGCTTTTTTATTCCTTTGTATTTCACCGAATGCTTAATAAGCAGGGTGTTACCAAGTATTACACATATTAGTGAATACAAATAAATTATCCAGAAAAATACAGAAAATCTGTAATTTGTTCCATCTACTCGGTAGAATAAGCCATGTATCTCATTTGAAAGAAGCATAAAATATGAGGTAAGAGGTATTAATGAAAGCAATATTTTTACAGACGCTTTGCTGACATATTTGTTATTTATGTAGTACAGCACAAAAATAAGCCAGGCATATCCAATAAAACATATACCTGAATAATAGAACTTAAGTATATACCAATCAGTTTTTCTATCTGCTATGATTTCTTCAAGAAAAAGACCGAACGACCATATTAATACCGTCAGAAGCAAAAATATAAAGCTCTTTAAGAGGGGACAGCTCTTTCCATATACCAAGTAAAACAATAAAACAGACAGTGCTATTATTGAAGTTAATAAATATAAAACACTATCAAAACCCATAAATTGTAACACGTACTCCCAAAATATATTAATCAATAATTAATTATATAACAAGCACATTTTCCACACAACTATAAAAGCTTATTTTCGTTGTATTTAATATTTCCTATGAGAGTAGTAAAACATCAGTTAATGGGAAGAAACAAGCTTCAATCCAACTATTCCAACTATTATAAAGCCAATGCATGCTATTCTTACCAAATCAATAGGTTCTTTGAACAATATTATTCCTAAAATTACAGTGCCCATAGTACCAATTCCTGTCCAAATTGCATATGCAGTACCTAAAGGAAGGCTTCTTAAAGCTAATGACAGAAAATAGAAGTTCATAATTTATAACAAATGCACAATAGCTATCTTTTGTTATAGACTTTTTCCTATATTAATTCTGAAACTAACGTATAAAGCCACATGAAAAAGTTTTATATTTACGTTTTAATTAAGGGGATTAAGTACAAATATAAGGAGGTTTCAAGTAAGTATGAGACATTGGGGTATTTTAAGGAAATTAACGGCTTTATTATCACTGATAATACTTTTGACAGCATCACAATCTTTACCTGTATTTGCATCGACAGATAAAACGGCTTCCGAAACGGTTCGTGATATGGGAATTGGATGGAACTTGGGAAATACACTGGAGGCCTGCGGCGATTGGATAAATGGGAAAAGGGTACAAGACTATGAAACTGCATGGGGTGCAGTAATTACGACTCAGGCTATAATTGACGGCGTTAAAGCTGCTGGCTTTAATTCTGTTCGTATCCCGGTAGCATGGTCAAATCTAATAGGAACTGATTATACAATCAATCAGGATCTTTTGAAGCGTGTTAAAGAGGTAGTCGACTACTGCTCAAATGCCGGTATGTACGCTATCGTAAATATTCATTGGGACAACGGTTGGTTTGCAAATTTTGCAACCAATTATGATGAGTCCATGAAAAAATACACTGCAATTTGGACTCAAATAAGCAGCTATTTCAAGGATTATCCCAGTAATCTGATTCTGGAATCACTAAATGAGGAAGGATGTTGGGACAGCATTTGGAACAGATGGAGCGGTACAACAGGAGATGCAAAAACCCGGGCATATAATACACTTAATAATATTAATCAGAAATTCGTTGACATTGTCAGAGCATCAGGAGGGAATAATACATCACGCTGCCTTTTGATTGCAGGATATGCAACCGATATTGACCTTACATGTGATCCAAGCTTTATAATGCCTAAAGATACCGTCAGTAATAAATTGATAATTTCGGTACACTATTACACACCATCTACTTTTACAATTCTTACTGAGGACGCTTCATGGGGCAAATGTGCAACCACATGGGGAACAGATGCGGAAATCAATCAGGTTAAAACCGATTTTCAAAAAATGAAAAGTAAGTTTGCAAATAATGGGGTACCTGTTATCATTGGAGAATATGGTACTGTCACACAAAACAAAGATCCTGAAAGTGTAAGACGTTATCTCTCAACGGTTTGTAAAACTGCCTATGATCTGGGGTTTTGTCCTCTTCTTTGGGATGCAAGTGAGCATTATTCCAGAACCGAACGTAAAATTAAGGATACTGAGCTCGCAGCATTTTATTTACAATACAAAAATACTGCTCCTATAAACACACCTGTACCAACTTCTACCAATCCGGAGGATATCAATGGAGACAAAGTCATCAACATGGCCGACATTGTATTGATAGCATCTCACTTTAATACCACGGTTTCAGAAAGTAATTATGATAGAAAATGTGATATAAACAATGATGGTTCTGTAAACATGAGCGATGTTGTAAGGGTGGCCTTGAAATTTAATATGATTTTGCAGAACTGAGCAGTAATGTTGGTTCATATATCTTAGCCGCTTTTCTTTTCTAATTACTTGCTATAATATATTATTATGTATTTATTTTTTAAAAGGAGGAGTTTTATGAAAAGGATTTCTATTGTCCTTATGGTTACATTTTTAATGACAATTATTTTTAACAGCTTTCCAAGTACATATGCTGCAGATGAACAATACCCCGGTTTTAGGGTTAAAGGGCGTTTTTTGTATGACAAGAACGGAGAAAAAACAATTCTTTACGGTGTTAACAAGATGATTATTTGGACTGATATTGATGGTGTACCATCCTATGAGGAAATTGCAAAAACAGGTGCTAACAGCGTTCGAATTGTTTGGGGTATAACCGGTTCAGCTGAAAAACTGGATAAAGCAATTTACAATTGCCGCCTGAATAATATGATTCCTGTCATCGAATGCCATGATGCAACAGGGGAATGGTCCAAGCTTCAGACAGTTGTTGACTATTGGGTAAGACCTGATGTTGTTGAAGTAATTAAGAAGCATCAGGAGTATTTGATAGTAAACATTGCAAATGAGTGCGGACAAACTGTTTCAGATGCTGATTTCAAGGCAGGTTACTCACTTGCGGTAAGCAGGATGAGAAATGCAGGAATACATGTTCCGCTCATGATTGATGCTCCAAGCTACGGACAGGGAATAGATTCACTTCAGGCAAACGGTCCATATCTTATCGAGAATGATCCGGACCACAATCTTTTATTTTCAGTACATATGTGGTGGCCATACGCATGGGGCTACACAGACCAAAGGGTTAAAGACGAAATAAAGCAGTCTGTTGATATGAACCTTCCTCTTGTTGTGGGAGAGTTCGGACACAAATGGGATGATACCGCACAGGGAGCTATTCCATACAAAACAATTATTGAACAGTGCCATTTAAATGAGGTAGGGTATATGCCCTGGGAATGGGGACCTGGCAATAATCCCCAGACTTTTCTTGACATGACAACCGACAGCACTTTTGCAACACTGCAGGGATGGGGGCTTGAGGTTTGTATAACAAATCCTCACAGTATAAAAAATATTGCTGTAAAGCCTGCTTCAATACAAAAAGGCATTCCGCCTCCTCCGACACCTACGCCTTATCCGGCAGGTAACCTGGCTTTAAATAAGCCTATTGAAGCCTCTTCTATAGAGTCAAACGATACTGCAGCTAAATTTGCCGTTGACGGTAACGGAGATACAAGATGGGCCTCAGTTTCCGGTAAATATAATGCTGAGTACATAAATGTGGACTTAGGATCGATCCAGGATGTAAATAGGGCTGTAATATACTGGGAAGATGCACATGCTACACAATATAAAATCCTTACTTCAACTGACGGTACAAGCTGGACAATCGCTTACCAGCAGTATAACGGTAAGGGCGGTGCTGACGAAATCAAGCTTGATAAGACATATAAAGCCCGTTATATAAAACTTGAATGCAGCCAGAAGTTTAATTCCGAGTGGGGATTCTCCCTTTGGGAAATGCTTGTGTACGGACCCTCAGTTGCTTCACCTACACCAACTCCAACACCTACAAGTCAAGCAGACATGACTATATCAGGATACATAAGACCTGACTTTGACACATCAACAAGTCCTTCAGCGGTTAAAGCAGGATATAAAGTAGAGTTTGGTCCGGTTTCAGCTTTTACAGACCAAACCGGAGCATTTACATTGGCCAATATTCCGCAAACCCTTGTAGCAGTGCCATTAAAAGTATCAAAGGATGGTTATCTTGCAAGAGAAATAAAAGGTGTAAGTGCCGGTGACAAGGTTGGTAGTATTGCATCTCCATTGGAAATTTGGGCTGGAGATATTTCTGTTAACGGAGTCCAGGATGGGTCAATAAATATGACTGATGTTATAGCTTTGGCAAAAGGCTTTAATGCAGTTTCAACAGATACACAATACATCGATTCCTGTGATCTTAACAAGGACGGGTCCATAAACATGTCAGATGTAATAATACTTGCAAGACATTTTAATAAGACCACAAGCGATTATCCATCATATGCTAAATAAAATTGTAATATGATAGCGGGAGCTTCAATGAGCATACTCAGACAAAGTAAGCCATCGAAGCTCCCTTTTTAATAAATTGTTAACATTTACCAAATAAGATAGAAGGAGCAATAAAACTGAAAGAGTTTTTAAAGAAGAAATTATTAAATCAAAATACCGTGGATAATAAGTTAATAAGGACTATTGTAACGCCTCATATGGAGATTGATATGGATTCAGGCAAAAATATTTTGTTTTGTTCAACCAAACATACAATGTTAATGGGTTTGGAATCAATAATTATTCTGAATGTGAAGTGCATGATAATCTTAGCAAACAAGTTATAGTATACGATTATAACAACGATTCGGATTTTATAATTGGTCTTAATTCTGTGTCTGATAATGATGAAATAATACTTGCAATGCTAAATCCCAAACAAACACTGCTTGAGACGATTGAAGCTGCGGAAGGCATAATAAAAAACGGAAAACGGTGCAAACTCGGAAGTGAGACACACTCCAAATTCCCTGTATTAATTTTGAAAGTAAGCATTCTTATACTGATTTAATTGGCAAAAAATTGTTAAATGCGGGTGTTTAACAAGCCTTTTCTGATTATGTTAAAGGATAAGAAGGCAAAACTTCCATATCTAGCTATTTGGATAAATAACACCGAATTATTACAAAATTGATTTGATGGTATTATTTGATATATTAAAAGACCAATAAAAATAATATAAATTCTATTGTTATATTTACACATATAGACGTAAATATGGGTATTTTGTAACACACAGCTCTATTTATGCAAAATTCACAAAAATAATTTCACTACAAATGTTTCACAATATATATATACAAAACTGAAACATTGGAGTGAGAATTTTGGAAATAGAAGATATACGAGTTTTCAATGCTCCTAATATTTATAGCTTAAGAGAACCGATTGTTAGGCTGCAAATAAAGCTTGGTGAACTTGCAGACATTCCAACAAAGGATATTGGTAATATAAATGAAAAAATAGTTGATCTCTTTCCGGGAATAAAGGAGCATAAGTGTTGTACAGGCTATGTCGGCGGTTTTGTTGACAGACTTAAAGAAGGAACCTACCTTGCCCATGTAACAGAGCACTTATGTCTTGAAACTCTAAGAATACTAGGGTATGACATCAAGCACGGAAAAGCGAGACAAGTAAAGGATGATATATATCATGTTATTTTTACATGTCCTCACACAACCATAGGAAAAGCTTGCGGTTTGTTTATTATAGATACATTAAGGAATTTAATCGATGGTAAGACCGTCAATATGGAAACTGAGATTGAAAAGCTTAAAAAACTATGTGTAAGATATGATATAGGTATTAGTACAGGTGCTGTTATATCTGAAGCAAATAAGAGGGGGATTCCCGTCAGTCTTGTAAATGACGGAGATATTGTACGATTAGGATACGGCAAGTACCAGAAAAGGCTATCGGCAACACTTTATGAGGGCACTAGCAGTATATCGGTGGATGCAGCATGTAATAAACATTTAACCAAAACACTGCTGGAGGAAGCCGCAATTCCTGTACCAAAAGGAAAATCAGTATTAGATCTTGAAGAGGCTAAAGCTGCGGCAAATTCAATAGGGTACCCCGTTGTAGTAAAGCCCCAAAATGGTAATAAAGGCAAGTTTATATTTGTTAATATTAAGAATGAAATTGAACTTGAGGAAGCTTACTTGCAGGCAGTTAATTTTGATGGAGAATGCATCGTAGAAAAATATATTGAGGGCAGGGACTACAGGGTATTGGTAGTTAACGGCAAGGTAGTTGCTGGTGCTGAAAGGATTCCTGCACATATTATAGGTGATGGGCAACATAGCATCAGTGAGCTTATTGATATTGAAAACCTGAATGAGCTTCGAGGGGAAGATCATGAAAAGCCTCTAACCAGGCTAAAGGTTGATGATATTATGAAGGTGGTCTTAGACAAACAAGATTTAACGCTTTCTCACATACCAGAAAAAGGACAGAAAGTCTGGCTTAGGGATAACGGGAATCTTAGTACGGGGGGAGAAGCCTATGATTGTACGGATATGATTCATCCCGAAAATATTAAGATTTTTGAAGAAGCTGCAAAAGTCATAGGTATTGATATTGCCGGAATTGATGTAGTGACCCCGGATATTTCAAAAATTTTAACCACAGATATTGGAGCTATTGTGGAAGTAAATGCCGCTCCAGGAATAAGAATGCACTTAAACCCTACAGGAGGGAAAAAAAGGGATGTGGCATCTCCAATTTTGGACATGATGTTTCCTGAAGGTACACCGTTCACAATACCAATAGTATCAATTACAGGAACTAACGGAAAAACTACCACAACAAGGATGATAAGCAGCATTTTAAGGCACCAGGGACTTACTGTCGGTACAACAACTACACATGGTATTTATGTTAATGAAACTTGTATTGAAGAGGGAGATACAACCGGTCCTAAAAGTGCCGGAAAAATTCTTCACAATAGAAGGGTAGAGGCAGCAGTCCTTGAAACCGCAAGAGGCGGCATTGTAAAGAATGGACTGGCCTATGATAAAGCTGATGTTGCAGTTTTTACCAACCTCACGGAAGACCACCTGGGTGTAGATGGGATCAATACCATGGAGGAATTACTCCACGCAAAATCCCTTGTTATCGAAGCTGTAAAAGAGGATGGGGCATGTGTGCTCAATGCAGATGATCCCTGGGTAATGAAGGCAAAAGACAGGGCTAAAGGTAAGCAGATATTGTTTTCAATGGAATATGAGAACCCTATCCTGCAAGAACATATTGCAAACGGAGGTTCTGCAGTATACAAGAAAAACAATTTTATCTATATAGTCTGCAAAGGTCTTACATGTAAGTTCATAAGCCTAAGCCAAATTCCAGCCACACTTGACGGAGGTTTGAAGCATAACATTTATAACAGCATGGCAGCAATTGGTGCAAGCTTTGCCCTTGGAGTATCCTTTGATATAATCAAAGAGGCATTGAGTGAGTTTAGCTGTGATGCAAACAGTAATCCGGGACGCTTCAATATATATGATCTTGGGGATTTCAAGGTTGTTCTTGATTATGGTCACAATATTGATGGGTACCGTGTTACAATTGATGGACTTCACGCTTTAAAGCCATCACGTTTGGTAGGTGTTATAGGTGTTCCTGGCGACAGGCTCGATACAGATATTTTTAATGTTGGGAAGATTGCAGGAAGTGCCTTCGATTATATTTTTATTAAAGAAGATCAGGATTTGCGTGAAAGACAGCCTCTAGAGGTTGCAGATCTCTTGTATCGCGGTGCATCATCAGGTAGTTCCAAAGATTGCATAAAAATAATTCCTGATGAGGCAGAAGCTTTAAGATTGGCATTGCTGCAAGCCAGGAAAGGTGATGTAATCGCTGTTTTTTTTGAAAAAATGGAACCGTTAGTAGAAGTCATCAACGAATATCAGGAAAGTATATCCATGAGCCAGCAGCATGCACAGCCCATACCTGTCTGAAGTTCAATTTGAATATATAATTGTTCGAAAACAGTACCCTGCAAACTAGACACAGTATAAAATGTGTTTACTTTACAGGGTATTCTTATATACTCTAAGCATAAAAATGCTTTAAATAAGATACTTATCACAATAATAAAGGATCATATAATGGAATTTACATAACTAAAGTGATAAAATATTATTATATAATAAATTATTTATGTTGTGAAAAACACTAAGTAATTTATCAATATCGGGGAAATGGGGTGGATCATTATGGCAAACTTAAAGTACTCAATCAGAGAGTTAGTAGAAAATGATCTTGCTTATGTTTCAGAACTGTGTGCACAACTGGGGTATCCCACAAACACAAAGGATGTAATGCCGCGTTTACGTGATATTCTTTCAAGGGAAAACCACAAGGTCTTTGTTGCAGAAACCACTGATGGCAAGGTCGTTGGTTGGTGTCATGTACATATTTATCCTTTGCTCGAATGCGACCTTATTGGGGAAATAGGCGGCCTGGTTGTAGACAAAGACTACAGGGGAAATGGAATAGGCAGTGAACTGATTATACAATCGGAACTATGGGCTAAGTGCAGCGGATGCAATACTATAAACCTCAGATCCAATGTCATAAGGAAAGAAGCCCATATTTTTTACAAGTGCATTGGCTACGAGAATGTGAAAGAACAATACACATTCAGAAAGCAAATATAGGAGTATAAAATGCCGTTTACTTTTGCACATCCAGCAATTTATTGCAATAATAGTTTATATCTGTGTAAAAAGAGATAAAAACATTTACGAGAGCAATATTTTACCAAAAAGAAAAATTATCTTTTTTGCATCAATATTTTTTTCAGGGTGTATATTTTTGTGTATCATGTATAATATTAACAATAGAAATATAATGGTGAGTAATAACAATAATATTAAACAATAATATAAAAATACATATGGAAAATAGGAATGGAATTATGAACAGAAGAAAAAAGATTTTAATTTTTACATTTGTTATCTTACTTACGGGGGCTATAGCAATAATTGGGTATACCTATAAAGCAAATAACAGAATCCTAAAGGATGCTTCATTGCCCAAATCTCATAGTATAAGCTTGCCAAAAGAAACTGTTGCTCTTAAAAAGGTAGATCTAAAATCTTATAAACTTAATCCAAAAAGCCTACTGCCGATACTTGTGTGGACAAAGGAAAAACCAAAGTTGCCTGAATTTTCGGTATGGGAATACACTGCCGGCAGTACACCGCCCGTAAATATAGAAAAGCTTCTACATCGTATTTGGAATGGAAAGAAATATGAGATTCTTAAATTAGGAGAAAAAGGGGAATATTATCGCTTGCCCCCATATCAGAGTAAATATGGCAGGTTTAGAGAGACTTTGACCGTAGAAGATAGTTTTCTTTCATGGGAGTGGGAAATTAATGAAAACTACCCCAAGCCAAAGGAAATGAAAAAAGCACCTGTTAAAGCAATTGAGGATGCAAGGGAATATGCTCTTAATTTTTTAGGCAATGACCTGTTTTTTGAGTATCCGGTACCGTTTTCTTTTGCATTTGAAGAAGGCAGGTCTATAAAGAATATCTATGAGTTTAAATGGGAGCATCGAATCAATAACATACCTGTATATGGTGAGGGATTGAATGTAAGTGTCATACCGGAAGGTATTCCAAAGCTTAGCTTGAGGTGGAGTTCATTTGAACCTGTTAACTCCAAGCCTAATTATATGCCGCTGAATTTTGATGAAGCATTATTTTCTGTAAATTATGTTCGTAGTTTTGATGGTATTAGTAAATGCACTGAGTATAATACTGATGATGCTATTGTTTCAGCACGGGTGGTATATAGCAATGTTTTCTCTGATAAGCCTTCAACTTACAGACCGGCATGGGAATTTATTATAACATGCAGCCCAAAATCCTATGAATATCCGATACTTGTAGATTGCATGACAGGGAGGGTATGGAGCAATCATGATGGCATAAAAGATCCTTATGGCATTGAAAAATGAATAATTTTAAGAGTATTGGCAAACATAGTTGTAAACTAATTGAAGTTAGGAGTTATTACTATGAGTGATCAATCAAAAATCATTAAAGTAAAAAAGGATACTTCAGGTGATATAACTGATGTAATGCTTGAGAATGGAAATGTATTTTCAATTAACGAAGCAATTATGATGGCGAAAGACAACAAGATTGAAGGCGTAAATGTCAGTGTTTCAAAAAGCGGAAGGGAATATTTAAGATCCAATCCAAATGGTACGGAAAGTGACAATCTGGATAGTCTTCCGAGTTTTTAGTTTTCCCCTATGTTTAATAACTTATTAAGTTAATAAAACAATGTCCTGCCTGGATTTTCAGGAAGGACATTGTTTTATTATTTTGATATCTAGGAAATTATGGTGTATTCTCTGCTACACCAATGTTAATTTGTTTTTACATAAACATTATTTCCTTTTTTATAAAGCTTATTTTCACTAATCATCCTGTTTATACAGCTTGCTATCTCATTTTTCTTGTATTTATTTGATGGCTTATACCACGAATCCTTAATTTCATCATTAATGAATGTTAGATGATTATATTCGAAAATATAGCCCATTATAAGTCTTTCTATTTGTGAATCATTGTCATCATCAATAAAAGGTGGAGCGATGATGACCTTCACAGGACCAAGCTTATCGTTGCTGCCTTTATAGAATGTATACTGGAATCCCATACTCATTTTTCCCAGAGACTCAAACATGAGAGTTGACATACTGCACAGTTCGTTTATACCGTCTCCATCATAATCTTCAAGCTTGAAGTACAGAGGACTGTTTGAAAAGGCATTTGGATCATTGAATAAATCTTTAAGAGCTTTACCTTCTTCTATCAGTCTTTCATAGCCAGGCTGATCAAATTTTACTACCTGGCTTGATTTTATTTGAGGGAACTCCATAGTAACAGTGTTTCCGCCTGTATACTTAAATACTGTTTGCGGTGCCCTTAAATCAAGATCTGTAAGTTTACCGTTATTAAATGAATATGCAAAAACATCCCCTGATGTTTGAATTGATCCTGCGAACCATGTAAGGGTAACAATAAGAATTTTGTTGTTGCTGCCTTTTTGTGGCATAAAATATACTGTCGGCGGCTGGCTTATCGTACGTTTGGGATTTACCTGCCATTGGGTTTGAGGTAAAACAACAGCGTCACTGTTTTCCACCCTCAATAGAAGGTCACCTTTAAAATCAAACCCTTTTCCGCCTTTATAGACCAAGCTTATCTTTTCTTTTTTGCCATCTCCGTTTATATCACTATCAAAGCTTTTATCCTGGATTTCAAGACCCTTTTCCTTGATATCGGCAAGTTTCTTAGTTGTATCAAATGTGATATTTTCCCAAAGTTTTTTACTGTCTGCCCACAACCTGTAATATTCAGTCTCGCCATCAAAGTAAACAATACTGTCTTTTATAGAAACAAAAATCGGTTTTGCACCGTCGAACTGCAGCACATAGTCATATTTTTTTCTGTCAAATTTTGCTGCAATTGCTCTATCCTCAGGATTGTTGTTATCAATCTTGTCGGCTTTTGTAAGCAAGTCTGCTATGGTATATAAAAGCAGCTGAGAAGTATTGTAAAAGGTGTTGTCTGAAGCCTTTCGTATGTCTAAGATATGTTCTATTGAAAACAAATCTGAGAATTTATTTATTGATCCAGGTGTTGCACTTTTTGGAGCAGAGGATTCAGTTGCAGAAGCTGCTGTAGCTGTTGCATCGGGTAAATCGCTGGATACTGTTGATGGAGTTGACTGCGGTATTGTTACCTGACTAGAGCTGGATAGTGGTGTTGGAGAAGCAACATTATTGTTTTTGCCGCTGCAAGACGTCAAAATTAAAGTTGATAATGCTATAACGCAGTAAGATTTAAAAAACCTGTTCATGTTTATGCCCCCGTTATGTTCTTATATCTTTTATTTATAAAACTGTTTTATTAAAACAAGCCTATAAATATCATTTTACAATAATTGCAGAGTTATGAAAAGATAAAAAATCAATATTGTCGAAATTAATATATTTTAATAATATTGACGATATTAAATATATAATTCTATTTAATTTTAATGTTGAATTCTGCAAATAATTAAAATCATAGATTATTTATGTTTTTCATTAAATTTAGTTATTGTAATATTAATGGAAAACTAGTATTATATCTTAAGGAAAAAAATAAAAATATAAATATTGATAACTTTTAATGTAATTAAAAGCGGTGTAAAATAATGGAATATTTGTTTTAATTCATTTAATATTATGTTTCATTATAACAGGAGGATTATAAAATGAAATATTTTGTTGGTGTTGAACTTGGGGTAAAAAATATATTAGTCGGTGTTGTTGATAAATACGGAAAACTACTTAGAAAAGAATCTATTCCTACTATAAAGGAAAGACCATATACAAAAATAGTTGAGGATACTGCCAAACTCATTATGGAAGTTTTGGATAAGGAAGACATCGATATAAGAAATGTCAAATATATTGGAGTGGGGTGTCCAGGCACACCGGACGCAAAAAATGGAATAATTGTCCGAAACTACACTTTGAATTTTCATAACATTCCCTTAAGGGCTGAAATTGAAAAGTATATTAATCTTCCTGTGTATGTTGAGAATGATGCAAACTGTGCTGCATTGGCGGAAAGTGTCGCAGGTGCTGCAGAAGATATAGACTATTCTGTTACCATCAGGATAGGTACCGGGATAGGTGGAGGAATAATTATAAACAACAAGGTATATAGCGGATTTAATTATGCAGGAGCTGAGTTGGGGCACATGGTAGTAAGTTTTGACGGATTAAAGTGCACATGCGGAAGAAACGGATGCTGGGAATCATATGCTTCAGCCACAGCACTTATAAATCAAGCAATTGAGGCAGCTTCCAAATGTCCGGAATCCCTTATTAATCAGCTCACTGAAAACGATTATGGCAAATTAACCGAACACATCATATTTGAAGCAGCTAAAAAGGGAGATATTACAGCTAAGGAAGTTATAAACAAATATTTATTCTATTTGTCCGAAGGGCTTGTGAACATAATAAACATGCTTCAGCCTGAGGTCATAGTTATAGCCGGACAGATTGCAAAAGAAGGGGATTATTTCCTAAAACCTTTAAAAGAGATGGTAAACAGCAAAGTATACTGCCAGCAGGTTCGCCAGACGGAGATTACACTGGCACAAACAGGAAGTGCATCTGTAATAATAGGTGCTGCAATGCTTGGCGTTTATAAGAATATGGCCCTTCACAGCAATGTATTGATTTAATACCATAATTTCAAGTATATAAACAATACTATAGCTTTACTCAAATAGTAGGTATTTTCACCTGCTATTTTTGTGTTATAATATGGTGATAATAATGATACAAATACTTGAATTCAAAGGTAATTAGACATGAATGAATTCAATATGGAGGAACGAAATGAATAAAGGTACGGAAAACAAAAAGGAAATACAGGTTTCCGCTGAAGAAATAGCTAGGCAATATCAATACATGGAATCTATAAAGGAAGCTAATGCTGAATATGAAATAAAGTCCGGAAGAAAAAGGCTGGTGTATTTACAATCCTTTGGCTGCCAGATGAATGAAAACGACTCCGAGAGGCTTTGGGGAATGCTTTCAGAAATGGGATACGGCGAAGGAAAAAACAGTGAAGAAAGTGATATGGTTATCTTTAATACCTGCTGTGTAAGGGAGAATGCAGAGGAAAAGGTTTATGGACATTTGGGAGCCCTTAAAAAGCAGAAGGTAGATAATCAGGAAAAGATTATAGCCATATGCGGATGCATGATGCAGCAAGGCCATGTTGTTGAAACAATAAAGAAAAAATACAGGCATGTAGATATAGTCTTCGGTACCCACAATTTATATAAATTTCCTGAGCTTCTCAATAGAGCGATAAATAGTGATTCTTCAGTTATAGATGTAGACGAGTCACCCGGATCAATAGCAGAGGGCTTGCCAATAGAACGAAAAGATTCTATAAAAGCATGGGTAACGGTTATGTATGGCTGTAATAATTTCTGCTCATACTGTATCGTGCCGTATGTCCGTGGAAGAGAGCGAAGCAGGAGCACAGATGATATAGTAAAAGAGGTGCAGGAGCTCGGCCGGAATAATTTTATGGAAATAACCTTATTAGGGCAGAATGTAAATTCCTACGGAAAGGATTTTGCAGACAGAGTAAGCTTTGCAGACCTGCTCAAAGAGATAAACAGCGTGGAGGGGATAGAAAGGATAAGGTTTATGACATCCCACCCGAAGGATCTGACCGAGGATATTATCCTGGCTTTCAGGGATTTAGACAAGGTATGCGAGCATCTCCATCTTCCCATTCAGGCAGGAAGCTCTAGAATACTCCAGGACATGAACCGTAAATATTCAAAGGAAGATTATATTAATCTAATTGGCAAAATAAAAGAAAAGGTGCCGGGTATTGCACTTACAACAGATATTATTGTGGGCTACCCCGGCGAAACAGAAGAAGATTTTGAAGAAACGCTGGATGTATTAAGGAAGGTAAGGTTTGATTTTGCATATACATTCCTTTATTCGAGAAGAACAGGCACACCAGCAGCAAAAAGTGCCGATCAGGTAAGTGAAGATGTTAAAAAATCACGGTTCGAGAAGCTTTTAGAGGTTCAGAACAAAATTAGCAAAGAAATAAACGATACCCTTTTAGGAAGAACAGAAGAAGTGCTTGTTGAAGGACTAAGCAAAAACAGTATCTGGAATTACACCGGAAGAACCCGAACCAATAAGATTGTCAATTTTAAAGGAAGTAAAGAGCTTGTTGGTAAGCTTGTCAAGGTGAAAGTTACAGGCACTCAGACATGGTCTTTAGAAGGCGAAGTCATATCATGGTAACGAATCTCAAGGGGATTTCAATTATAATGATACAAATTTCTATTAAGGGAGCTTAAAAAGCTCCCTTTTCGATGTGTGGCATATTATAGTGTATTCTGCACAACAATTATTATATAAAATTTATGGATTTTTTATCTAAATTAAAGTAAAATACTACTTATTACCACAATAGTGGTTCAAAGTTATATATAGATCATTTATAAAGTATTGGAGGCTTAAATGTGATCAGTAGTTTTGATACAGATAATTTAAACACGACACCTTACATTTTGATACGTGAAAATGAGGCTATCGATGTAAGTAATTCGTTCCTTCAGTTATCTGGATATTCTAAAGCAGATATATTAAATAAGAGTATTCAACACATTTGGGAATACTTGCTAAGAGCAAATGTAGATATTGGTAAAATTATGAACACATCTATGAACTCTTATATATTTACTAAAAATTTTGATCCTAGGGAAGTAGATATCATCATACAATCAATCAATAACGAAAAATTAATTACCATAATTGAAAAGCCTCATACTAGAATTGAAGAAAAGTTCTCTTACATAGAATATCTACATAAATCAGGTGTTGCAATTTATTCCGCTCAGGATTTAATACTACTTAAAGCTAACAAGACATTTATTGAATTTCTCGGTGAACCCTGCAATAAAGAAAGCTGTATTGGAAAAAGGGCAGAAGAATTTTTTGTGTATTTTAAAGGTAGTTTTATGGAAAATATTCTATCATCTCTTATTAGTACGGGTAAACCGTTTTATGCCGATGAATTAAAGAATGATAAGTGTGAAAAAGGGGTTACATATTGGGATTTTTCTATTGTGCCAATGTATGATTGTGGAAAAATAAAGTATTTCATAGTCAACTCTATTAATGTGACTGAAAGGGTTGTAAATAGAATATCTATTCAAGAAAAAAATAGAATATTAAAGCGTAAAGAGCAGCAATTAAAGCTTATAACTGAAAATATGAACGATGCTTTATTAATAATCAATAAGGATGGAAATTATGAATATTACAATAAGCACGCAAAAAAAACAGCACTTGAATTAGGTATTAAAGGTCCTGGCGGTAAAATTGCATTGAATTCCATATACTACGACCAAAGCGGCATTGAGATCACAGAAGATAATATTCCAAGCACTAGAATACTTCAGGGTGAGGAAATTCAAAATGTTGTGATTAGAGTGGAAAGGCCTAATTTTACTACATATTTCAACTTGAACGGCAGCCCCATTTATGGTGCTGATAGAGAAATTATTTCAGCAATATTATGTTTAAGAAATATTACTGAAAAATATAAGCACGAACAGGAAATAAGGGATAAAAAGGAAATGCTTGAGACTGTTTTTGAAACAATATCCGATTCTCTTATAGTTTCTGATAAAGCAGGGAACATTCTTGCCACAAATCCTGTAGCTGATTATATAGCAAAGGATATCCTCAGTATACCTCCTGATAATGGAAATCTGGAACATCAATTTGGTACCATTCAGTATCTGAATTTAGAGCATAAACCCATTCCTTTAGATGAAATGCCCCATAAGCGATCATCCAGGGGTGAAAAAATCAACAATTTCAAGTATATCATAAAGCACAAGGACTTAGAATTATATGTTGATGCCAATGCTACACCTATTTTTGATAAAAACGGAAATTTTGTAATGTCGATCTTATGCTGTAGGAACATTACAGATTTGGTTAATAAGGAACGGGAGATTATAAAGCAAAAAGAGCAGTTGGAAGCCACTATTGAAAACATGAACGATGCTATTATCATTTTTGACAAGGCCGGCAGTGTTATCAGAGCCAATGCAGAAGCACGCAGGCTATATCCTCATATTTGTGTTAATTCCAAAGTCGAATATATTCATAGTGATATAAAATGTTTTGATATGTATAATAACCCCATAGCTATGGAAAACTTACCCTCAATCCGAGTGGTTAGAGGTGAAAGAATTTGCAACGAAAGGTTGATTATCAGACACCCTGATAGAAGTGTAATAATTGAGGTTAATGCTGTACCTGTATTTGACAAAGACAATAATCTGGTATCAGCAGTTGTGTCTCAGCATGATATCACTCAAATGGTAGAATATGAAGAAAAACTAAGAAATCAGAATGCACAGTTATTAAAAGCTGAGCGTGAAAAGAACGAGATACTGAGGAATGTAATAGAAATGAAAGATGAGTTTTTAACAACAATTACTCATGAATTTAAAACGCCCCTTAGCGTGATTCATGCTGCAGTTCAGATTATAAATGATCTTTATAGCAAAGAATTACCAGATAAGGTCAAAAAGCACATCCAAAGAATTCGTCTTAATTCTTTCAGGCAGATAAGACTTGTAAATAACCTACTTGATATAACCAAGTATTATGCAGGGCACGTAAAGGTACATAGCCAGAATATAGACATTGTATTTATAACTCAGGCAATAACCCAATCAGTAAAAGCTTTTGCAAATCAGAAGGAAATTAACCTTGAATTTACTTCTGATATAGGTTATAAGGAAATTGCAATAGATGGTGAAAAATATGAAAGGATTTTACTAAATCTATTATCAAATGCAATAAAATTTACCCCAAAAGGCAAATCAGTCTATGTTCAAGTAACTTGTAACGAGAATAATATTTTTGTAATTGTAAAAGATGAAGGTGTTGGCATACCACCAAATAAAATGGATGTAATATTTGAACGCTTTGGGCAGGTTGACAGCTCATTGACAAGACAGGCTGAAGGCACAGGTATTGGACTGTATCTGGTAAAATCCCTTATAAATGTTATGGGAGGTACTATATCTGTAGATAGTAAAATACATGAGGGAAGTACTTTTACATTATCACTTCCTATAGAGACCAAAATAAAAGCAGAAAGCATACCAACCCTAAAGAAACAAACAAACGATCGGATAACTCATTCAGTAGCAATTGAGTTCTCCGATATTTATATTGGCTAAAAATGTTAATACGTTAAATTAAAAGGCTGTTGGTGATTGTCCAACAGCCTTCTAATTTATTAAGTCAACATCAATGATGCAAAATTGTAAGAATTATACTTCAATTACTTTGTGAAGCCTGCAAGTGCATAAATCAAAGCTGTACTCCAGTTTATTGCAATTTCGTTTGTATAGTAATCATCCTGTGTATCAGTCCATTGTCTGTCTGTATGCCTACCGCCTACAAGACATCCTGGCCATGGATCTTTTATATTATCTCCGCCAGACCTTCTATCATGAGGATTCATTGGAGGATTAACACCCATACCGGTTACATATGAACGTCCGTATTGGTTCCTGCCAAATAAGTGCCCGATAGCATCTAGTGCTGTGTTTATATAGTCTTTATTAGGGGACAGAATGTTTGCAACCTGAAGAAGCATCGTCTGCCTTGCAACACTTCCGTTGCATCCCCAATAGTATGCAGTTCCAAGAGGTCTTCCAAATCCATGGGAATTTCTTGTTGTTACTGCGGTATTTGCCTGTGATATAAGGGCGTCTTTTATTGTATTGTATAAGGCTTGATCCTTCCCTGTTCTTGTTGATAACAGGTATTTGTACATCGCCAGGTTTTTAACATTCCCCCAGTCAAAATCAAAATCAACCTTTTTGGTTTGATTCTTTGCCCTGTTTTCAAAGTCGGTAAGGTAGACACTGTCTCCTGTAGTATCCCACATTTCTACTGAAGCCCATAACCTGTCATCGTCATCCGTTGTATCGTATCCTCCTGTTGTGTAGCCGCTCTGATCAGGGTTTGTGTTTGAAGGGTTTGCCTTAAGGAAATCATAGCTCTTTTTAGCGGCCTGCAAGCATTTATCTGCATAAGCCGAATCATAAGGCTTGAATATTCGTGCTGCAGCAGCCATCATTGCAACAAAATCAGCTGTTGCAGGACTGCCCCATGGTGTAAAAAACCTTTCGGTGTTTTCCTGCTCGGGAGGTATAAACCCTCCGAAACCCTTTGTTGTAAGCTTATGACTAACTTTTCCGCTGTTGTCGGGATACTGCATTTTAAGAAGCCAGTCTGTCTCAAATTTAATTTCATCAAGGAAATCAGGCATTGTATTGGAGTTTTCCGGCATGACTAGCTTCATGTTCTTTATTTTGTCTCCAAACTGTTCCCAGGCAAGAATCATAGAGCCAACCGATATACCTGCATTAACAACATATTTGTTGTAATCGCCTGCATCATGCCATCCGCCTACACCATCCTTCTTTCCTGAGCCTATCTTTGGATCAAGGGTACCGTCATTAGTGTGGCAGGCGTTATGTGAAAATGTCTGACCGTTAAAAGTAGCTGATACGCTGGTTCCGCATCTCATCAGGTATAATCCCGTCATTACATCTTTAAAAGGATTATTATAAAGGTCTTCAGCTATCTTAAAGTCAACGCTTTTTCCTATACTTGGTATAGCAAGATAATAAGTACCTGGATCAGTTACTCCGGAAAAATCTGCAATCCATACCTGCTGTTTAGAATCACTGTCGGTCATAGGCTTTGCAGTGCCGGCAAACACCGTGGAACCGCCTGTTTTAACTATGTAGAAATTTGAAGTGGAAACTGTAATAGTAGCTATCTTCTCCTGGTCAGGCAGGTATCCTATTGAATTAATACGAATATTGCTGTTTACCTGTAAGTTGCCAGGTATGGTTACCTGAGGTAAAGTAGGCTTGGGTGTGCTTGTAGGAGTATTTGTAGGGGTGTTTGTTGGCGTGTTTGAAGGCTGAGTAGGCAATAACTCAGGAGTTAAGGCCGGATAGTCTGCACTTGTTTTGTTAAATCTTGTTGCGATGAATATAACCTCCTGCATATTTATAGAGCCATCATTGTCAATATCGCAGTTAGGGTTGTATTTGACATCGCCGCTTCTTGCATTAAAGGCTTTGGAAATCTCGATAACATCCGACATATTTACACTGTCATCCTGATTAAAGTCACCTGCCCATAATATAGCAGCATTTGCTTGTGTAGAAACTCTTATATCCGAGTTTACGTTTAAGGAAGCATTTCTTTTTAAAAAGCCGGGTTTGGATATTTTCATAGTGTATGAACCGCTTGGAATACCAGTTATTTCAAAATAACCGTTTTGATCGGTTGCCGCCCAATAGCCTGACCCAAGCTCAACTTTTATTCCTTGAAGAACAGAAACGGTAGAGGAAACATCAGTTTTAACATAGCCAAAAATCTTAAAACCAGCCGCTGCCTCAATAACAGACGATGAGAATACAGTTGGCAAAACAAGTATTACTGCTAATAACAGCGATATTAGCGATTTTCTCTTTTCCTTAAAAATATTCATTTACACTTATACCTCCTAATTTTATGTTTTTTCTATTTTTATCTTGCGGAACAAAAAAATATTTCGCCTCCCTTCATTTGATTTTATATTCCTAAAAATGGATAATAAAGATATCTACAGAAAAAACTTAGAAAAATGCATTAAATAGAGAATATATAATAGGATTATCCGCAAGTAAAATTACAATAAAAGTGTAATGTTATAAACTATACTTTATTATATAATACAATTTTATTGTAACTTATTCAATATGCATATATGGGCATAAATAAAAAAGAAATTTTATGTATCACTCATGCTAATAACATTTTATAAAAATCATCAGTTTCATCCCTGAAACTTTGGGATATGCTTCTCCCTTTATCAAGAATACTTATGGCATCATCTATTCTCCCGTTTTCATAAAGCAGTACCGCTAGATCATGATAGGGGTCTAAAAAGCTTTCAGCTCCGAATTCGATGGATTTCTTCAAGTATGATATACCCTCTTCTACATCGCCAAGTTTTGCTATAGATAATCCATAACCTTTCAGTGCATATGGATCTGTGGGGGAAATAGAAAGAAGCTTTTCATTAGAATTTTTTGCATCGATATAATTTCCCAGCATGAATGATGCGAACCCATAAAGAGCCAGTGCCTCACAATTGTTATTGTCTGCCTCTATTACCTTTTCAAGGACTATTCCAGCCAATTGGAAGCTATTATTTTTTATAAAAGTTCTAGATTTATCAAGGAGCAGCCGGGAATCAGATACTCTGTTTAAATGCTCTTCTGCTCTTTTTACTGCATTATTATACGAGCAATAGCGGTTTTCGCCATAGACAGATCCATCCATTGTAAGCCTTGTATTTGCACATCCACCCAAACATCTGCTGCCGTTTATGCACTTTGAACATAATCCTTTAAGCTTGTCCTTGGTGAGTTCTCTGTTCCATGCGAAAAGTTTATCGTTATTCCATATATCAATTATTGAAGTTTCTTTTACATTACCTTCAATAAATTCCTTACTTCTTATAGAAGTGCATCCGACAACATCTCCGTTATGGAGAATTCCAAAATTATGTTTACCCGCACCGCATCCAACCCATCCATATTCACCATCATTTCCAGATTGTGCTTTTCTTACTTCAATTTCTTTATTGTTGAAGTAACCTATGCAATCTGCAAGTTGGATTTCTATACCGCCTTTTTTACAGGAGTTATACGCAAATTCAATTACCCTGTCAATGTGTTCCGGACTCGAGACCAGTTCATTGTTGTGTGCCATATTGCCCATAGGCAGTCCAAGCTGAATCTGCCATCCAAAAAGATTCTTTTTGGATAAAATGCCGTGCATTTCTTCAAGCTCGTTAATGTTAAAGCTATTGATGGTAGTTATTACAGAACAGTTAATTCCTGCACCGGTAATAATGTCAAAGGATTTCATGATCTTATCAAAGGAACCTTTTTTTCTAATATGGTCGTGTGTCTTTTGTAGGCCGTCAAGGCTTATTGCTATTGTATTGATTCCGGCACTTTTTGCTTTTTTGATTATTTCGTCATCCATAAGCCAGCCGTTGGTAATCATATTTGGGATTATTCCGTTTTCACTCAGTCTTGATGCAATTATATTCCAATCCTCCCTAGTCGTCGGTTCTCCTCCCGAAAGGGTTATCCATTTTAGACCTAATAACTTCATCTCGTCACACAGCTTAAGTGCTTCTTGTGTGATAAGCTCACCTTCAAGAGCATTTTCACAGGATGAACCGCAGTGCTTACACCTTAAGTTGCAGCCCATGGTAATCTCCCATACTGCAGTAATAGGATTGTATAAATTACTCATAAACTTCCTCCAATTTTAAAAATCATATTTTTATATAATGGCTGGAAAATGCTTTTGTTTATGTACTAATAAGGCTTAATTCCATATTTCATAATAGGAATAATACCATATTTTAGAGTCGGCGGTATTATACCGTATTTTGTAATGGGTGGTTTAATACCATATTTCATCATTGGTGGAATTCCATACTTTTCTATAGTTACAGGCGAAGTTATATTCTCGCTTGCAGCTGTATCAAAGCCTCCAACCATTTCCATTAGTTCTTCATCTGTTAATTGGGTTTTTGGTGTGCTCTCTTTATCCACTGTTTTACCCTCCTGAGAATTTTTATAATTTTTATTGTCTAGCAGATTCCAGCCATATTTACATATTTTTATATAGTTACTCAATAATCTTGGCACTATACCATTAAATGTAATTAACGGGTATTAACACCATTATATAATTATTCATTGCCAATATCAATTGAAATAACAACTAAATGTTTAGTATCTTTTGATTTTCTTAGTGCATTTTTCACGGCAAAAGCATGAATGAATGAAAAGAGTAATGAGATTACAGCAATACCAGAGCTTTTAGACTTATTGTGCATAAAAGGAGCTATTGTTACAATGGTAACCCTGCCAAAATACAAATGCTGAAATGGCATTTTAGAAAGCTCTCTTTGAGAGTATTGGTAGGAGGTGGGTTCATGCTTTTACCGTATGGACGAAATTCAGCTTTCTTGAAAATTGTGTCTTATTTTGTTATAATATCTAGTGCTAAATAAAAAGTATGAAAGACTATACTAAAGTGATTATTTTTTTTAGCATACATGACGATATTAAGATCAAAATCACTTGTGATTTTGAAGCCTTGGTTGTTGTCATGAGAAATTCCTTTTAAGGAGGGGG
This sequence comes from Pseudobacteroides sp., assembly GCF_036567765.1. Lineage (NCBI taxonomy): Bacteria > Bacillati > Bacillota > Clostridia > Eubacteriales > Oscillospiraceae > Pseudobacteroides > Pseudobacteroides sp. The sequence continues at coordinate 5,611 of NZ_DATCTU010000079.1, read as the reverse complement.
CAAGGTACAAAACCTTGAAATAATTATGAATTCTGAAAATTTTACTAATGAGCCTTCCAGTGGTGAAGAGCAATATAGCAGCTTTGAAAAGCAATATTTTGACGGCAGCAGATACACCATTTCAAAAGGCAGTTCCTTTGATGATTTTGAAACCGAGTATAGAAATTTTTGTTTAGAGACCTATACTGAGTCTGATGAGGATATAATAAACAAGTATAAATATGCAAAATCCCAGACGCAGAAAAAGAAAAGAAAACTGATCCCCGTTATATTTTTTATATTGGCAACTGCAGGTATTGCATTAATGTCAGTGTATTCCTTCATTTTTATATCGAATATATTAAATAATAAAGATACCTACAACGAAAAAATAACTATTGAAGGACAAAAGAAAGAAGACACTGAGATCAAATTTCAACTTACTGCTACAAAAGAATGGGAAAAAGCCGACCTTTCCTCTAACGAGGATGCAAGCCTTATTTTGTCGGGTAAGAATAGAAATAAAGGCTATCTTGTTATATGTGAGGGTAAAGATGAATTAGGTGATGATGTTACTCTGGAAGATTATTTTGATGCTGTAAAAAGTGAAAATACTGAGTTGGAAGCAGGAATCGAAGAAGAAAGCATTAAAGACATAACATTAATATCCGGATATGAAGCAAAACAATTAAAGGTTAACATAAATCATAACGACCAAGATTTAAAATATATCATAACCCTATTAGAAACGGATAAGAGCTTTTACCAGCTAATTGGCTGGACCATGGAAAACATTTATGATGAGTCGGAAAAAGATTTTGTAGAAATGACCGAAAGTTTTATGGAATTATAGAAAAAATGAAAGGTGTATTTTTATGGTTCGAAAAATTGAAGTTGTTGCAGCACTTGATGTAGGTTCAAATCTTGTTCGTATGACTATAGCTCAAATTGGTGCCGATGGTGAAATCGACATTCTCGAAGATGTAGAAAAAAACACCAACCTTGGAAGAGATTCTTTTTCATACGGCAAAATCCAGAATGAAACCATAATGGAGCTTTGTGAAATATTAAAAGGCTATACAAAGCTTATGAGGGACTATAGGATCAAAAACTACATGGTCGTTGGAACAAGTGCAATTAGAGAAGCAAAAAACAGGGATTATCTTTTAGATCAGGTGAAGCTTCAAACAGGCGTTAGCATTGAGGTTATCAATAATGCCAAAGAACGTTATTACATGTATAAAGCACTAAGGGATTATCTTTTAAACACCAAGTTTATAAATAAAAAGGATTCCCTTATCGTAGATATTAGATCCGGAGGCGTTGAGGTATCTGTATATTCAGATAACAAGCTCAAATTTACAGAATACTTGAAAATAGGCTCATTGCGGCTTCGGGAGGTTTTAGCGGATCTGCAGAAAAGGTCCCTGCATTTTTCCAGTGTGCTTCAGGAATATATTAAGAGTGAAGTTGACTTTTTGAAATCAATTATTAAGGGTGCCCGAATAGATAACTTTATAGGTTTGGGCGGAGAACTTAAAACTATCCTTAAACTTTGCGAAATGGAAATTGTGAAGGAAGAAAACCTTCCAGACAGCATAAGGACTATAGGAAGGGATACCTTCGAAAAGCTCTTTGACAAAATAAACCATCTTACAACCGAGCAAATTGAAGAAAAGTTCAAACTGCAGAAAAATCAGGCTGAAATTTTACTCCCTTCCATGGTACTTTTTAGAAGTTTCTTACATATGACTGAATCTGACGGAATATATGCACCCTTTTTATCCTTAAGAAACGGTATACTTGCTGATATTGCCGATCAATGGCATGAAACCCCAAGAAAGAAAAAAATAATAGACGATATTATAAGTCTGGTCTGGAATATAGGTAAGAAATACTTTATTGATGAACATCACAGTGCATATATAGAAAAAACAGCTCTTTCTATATTTGACCAGACACAAAGATTTCACAATCTGGGGAGCCGCGAAAGGTTTTGTTTCAGGGTTTCTGCTATTTTGCACGACATAGGAAAATATATTAATTATAACAGCCATGATATCCATTCTTACAACATAATCCAGTATCAAGATATTATGGGTTTTTCAGATAGAGAAGTAAACCTTATTGCAAATATTGTAAGGTACCACGAGGAAGATCTCCCTGACACTACCCATAAGCAATATTCAGATCTTAACGAAATTGACAGGCTGACTGTTTCAAAGCTGGCAGCTATTTTAAGGCTTTCCGAGGCCTTGGACGTATCACACAAGCAGAAAATAACTGCCTTCGAAATAACAGTTAACAAAAACGAGTTATTATTCAAGGTGACATCCAAAGAAGACATAATGCTTGAACAATGGAGTTTTTCACAGGTATCGGGATTTTTTGAAGATGTAATGGGAGTTAGACCAAAAATAATTCTAAAAAGGATTTAGGAGTGTTTAGTGATGAAGTCTCAGGACAAGAACAATTTAAATAAGCCCATTAAGAATTCAGGTAAAATGGAGGACAAAGCACAGGATAAAACTGAAATCAAGAACAAAACACAAAACAAAACGCAAAACAAAATACAAAGCAAAAGTAAAGCACAGGATAAAACTAAAGCTAAGTCTCATGAAAAAAATGTGTTTATTAACAGAGAATTAAGCTGGCTTGAGTTTAATGGAAGAGTTTTGGAAGAGGCTTGTGACCTTAAAAATAATCCTGTTATTGAAAGGATGAAATTTTTATCCATTGTAAGCTCCAATCTTGATGAGTTTTTCATGGTCAGGGTTGCTTCCCTTATGGATCAGTATCTTGCCGGTATAAACAGCCGCGACTTTTCAGGTCTGACGCCTGAGGAGCAGCTCACCAAAATTGTAGAGAAGATACATTCAATGGTTAAACAACAATATGATTGCTACAATAAATCTCTTATCCCTGCTTTGAAAAATGAAAAAATAATCCTCAAAAAGCTTAATGAGCTTGACAAGAGACAGTATAAGTTTATTGAAGATTATTATTTTAATACTGTATACCCGGTTCTGACCCCGATGGTTGTAGACAGGAGCAGGCCTTTCCCTCTTGTGCTCAATAAAAGCCTCAATATAGCTCTGATATTGGAAAACGATGATGAGGAGGAGCCCATATTCGGAATGGTACAAGTGCCTTCTGTACTTGACAGACTTATTAAAGTTCCTTCAGATGAATCGGGCAACGAATGCTTTGTTTTCCTTGAGGATGTTATTGAGAAATATATAGATAAGCTTTTTACAGGATACAATAAGTTTACACTGACACAATTTAGAATAACCAGAAACACAGACCAGGCATTGGACGAGGAAGATGCTGAAGACCTTTTGCAGGCTATTGAAGAATATATTAAGAAAAGAAAATGGGGAATGGTAATTAGGCTCGAGGTTAAGAAAAAAACCGATCCAAGACTCTTGAAAATTCTCATGGAAGAATTTGAAATAAAAGAACAGGGCGTTTTTTATATAAACGGTCCTCTTGATCTTACTTACCTTATGAAATTAAGCTCAATCCCGGGCTATGACAATTTAAAATATCCTTCCTTTACCCCAAGGGTATTGGAAGAATTAACGGATATCGAAGACATTTTTGATGTAATAAGCAAAAAGGACATTTTGCTGCACCACCCCTATGACTCCTTTGATCCTGTTGTACGGTTGGTAAAAGAGGCTGCAGAGGATCCTAAAGTCCTGGCTATTAAGCAGACCCTTTATAGAGTTAGCGGTAATTCACCCATTGTTGAGGCACTTATTAATGCTGCGGAAAATGGAAAGCAGGTTACCGTATTGGTTGAACTTAAGGCAAGATTTGATGAGCAAAACAATATCCAATGGGCAAAACGGCTTGAAATGGCTGGATGTCAGGTTATTTACGGGCTTGTTGGATTGAAGACCCACTGTAAGGTGCTCCTTATTATAAGAATGGAGCAGGATGGTGTGAAGCGTTATGTTCATTTTGGCACAGGAAATTATAATGATGTGACGGCAAAGTTCTATACTGATCTAGGACTCTTTTCCTCCAATCCGTACTTTGGTGCTGATGCATCAGCACTCTTTAATATGCTGTCAGGTTACTCCAAACTTCCTAACCTACATAAGTTATACATATCACCAACAGGGATAAGGGCAAAATTTGTCAGCCTCATTGATAATGAAATAACAAATGCAAAAGAAGGCAAGAAAGCACAAATAATAGCAAAGGTAAACTCTCTTGTTGACGAAGGCATAATTAGAAAGCTCTACGAGGCATCCTGTGCAGGTGTGAAGATTGACCTCATAGTCAGGGGAATTTGCTGCTTGAAACCGGGTGTTGAGGGAATAAGCGAAAACATAACAGTCCGAAGCATTGTAGGCAGATACCTTGAACACAGCAGAATTTTCTATTTTCATAACGGCGGTGATGAAAAAATATACCTGGCCAGTGCCGACTGGATGACGCGAAACCTTGACAGAAGAGTGGAGCTTTTGTTCCCTGTAGAAGAAAGCGAAACATTCATGAGGATTAAGGAGATTATTGAAGTCTATTTAAAGGACAATGTAAAGGCAAGAATCTTGTCAAGCAGCGGCAGCTACACTCGAAATCACGGTAAAAGGAGAAAATTGATCAACAGCCAGGAATACCTTTATAAGGATCCCAAGGACAAAATCACGAAGTGATTTATAGGCTGCATTAGCGAAAAACTTTTCGCTAATGCAGCAATATTTTTTTGCATGGACGTAATCATTACAGATATAGGATGTTGTACGAAATCAGACGATTGCCGGGCCATCCATGGCCCGGGTTTTTAGAGATTGTCTCTGGAGTTTTTTTAGATTTGAGGTGAGGATCTATTTGCGAGTAGTAACATGGAATTGCAATGGTGCATTTAGAAAAAAATTCAGTGCTGTTAAAAATTTAAATGCTGATATATTTATTATTCAAGAATGTGAGGACCCAAAAACAGTAAATGATGAAGGATATAGTAAGTTTGCGAGCAATTATTTATGGGTTGGATACAAAAATAAAGGCTTGGGTATATTTGTAAAAGAGGGAGTTGTATTAAAGAATTGTGAATGGGAGTCGTATGGATTAGAATGGTTTATTTCATGTACCATTAATGACAATTTGAACCTAATTGGTATATGGGCATGTGGGAACTATATAGAAGATATATATGTCTATTTAAAGATACATTTCAAAAAATTGGAAGCACTGAAAAATCTATTAATATGTGGTGATTTTAACAGTAATAGTTGTTGGGATAAAGGACATAAGATTAGAACACATTCAGCAGTAGTAAAAGATTTAGAAAGTTTTAATTTGCATAGTTGTTATCATTGTAAAGAAAATGAATTTCAAGGTATGGAATCAAACCCTACTTTTTATTTACACAAAAGAGAAGATAAATCATATCATATTGACTATTCAGACTTTTTTGGACAGTCTTCAATTAACCCGTGAAAAGCTACTCAATGATACTGCTAGTTAATTTTGTGGGGTCTAGCCCGTCTGGCAATGAAGACGAGCCCTCAGGGCGGTGGGGGTGGTTTAAAAGAATATCAAGTTTGGTACCAACTTAGATATAAATGAAACCCCCGATCAAGGATCAGGGGATAACTCTAAAATTTAATATTTCCCA
>NZ_DATCTU010000078.1 GCF_036567765.1 Pseudobacteroides sp. | reverse complement strand
AGATGGTTATCTTGTGGATTTATGAAAGTTGAATCAACCTTTCATCGTATTAAGGGATATAAACTACTTCCAATCCTTATTAATAGCATTTCAAAGGTGGAAGAGCATGGTAAACAGTCAGCAGGATGAGAAAAATGAAGTAAAACTAAGCTACCGAAATTCTACGGAAGATAGGACAAGCTCTATTAACATATGTTTCATAGATTAGAAACTGAAATCGTTAATTCATACTTGAGGCCATTATGCAGAAGGATATTCATAAATCTAAATAATATGAATGAAAAAAATTTAAATCTCTATGATAGTAAAGCACGACAAGGAATTTCAGTATGTGATGCCTCTAGAAAAATCTCTGCAATTGTTTTCTCAGATTTAACAAACCCACAAACCTACAGGGATTGCAAAACATGGGCATATGTTAATCCTTACGCAGATAATCCACTATGCAATCATCAAATAAATTCTTGGTTTAGATTAAACGGTGCTTTTATTGACGATTTTAAACATGATACCTATTAATTTGATAAATAATAATGAACAAGAATATTACCGCAATGCTTTATTTTTAAGATTCCATATTACCTTATTCTATCATTCTACCTTTCAGCAATTGCCATTTCACATTTCACTTCCCCCGCCTGATGCTCATTTTCATTTCCTTGCACATTTTCATCAACAATAACCTCTTCCTGCTCTCTTAACTCTTTAAACTCCAATTTGGTGTTTATCTCTACTTGGCGTGCTGAAAATTCATTTAGACATTCTTCAAATTCAAAAGGCTTATCTACTTCTGCTTTTGCTTCTTCAAGCTGTACTTTTGAATCCTCCAATTTCCTAACAGTATCATTAAGAAAACCATCAATTCTTTCTACTGCATTTTCTATTCTTGTTATACAGCCAAGTTCAGAATTACCAAGCTCCACTCGATAAGCCAATGCCCCTTTAATCTGAACCTCCATTTGCTCAAAGCCTGTTCGAGCAAGTAAAATCTTAAAGCCACGATATGTTCCAATTTCAAGTGGAGCACCATTTACATGGATATAATTAACCTTACTCATAACAAGAAGTCTTTCTCCTGCTTTTACCCTTTCAGCAAATGATTTTCCATCAATATTCATGATAAAATCTTGGGAAGCAGTTTTATCCCTCAAACCAATATCCTTTTTTAATGCTTCAATCTTTTGCTCACAATGGGCTATCAAGCCAGGATATTTGCTTTCAATATTACGCTTTAGAATTATCTTTTCATTATTCCAATTGGCTTTTAAAAACTTTAATCTTGTAACTTCATTATCCACTTCCATTTTCTCAGCTAATAAAGGATTTGAAGTTGCAATGGCCTTTACCTCAGCTGCCGATAAAACAGTCTCATCCATATCCTCACAAGAACGTGAGATACTTTTCCCCGTCATTACCTGACTTATATACTTCAGCTTTTGCTCTTGGATCTGCCACAAGTAGGCATCAAAGGTGCCTTTGGTAACATACCTAAAGATGTTTACTACCGGATTTTCATTTCCCTGCCTTAGGATTCTACCATCACGCTGCTCAATATCACTTGGCCTCCAAGGACAATCAAGATGGTGTACAGCAATGAGTTTATTTTGAACATTTGTACCAGTTCCAAGTTTTGATGTACTTCCAAGCAGTATCCTGACATCACCAGCTCTTACCCTTTCAAATAATGCTTCTCTTTGCTCATCCGTCTTTGCATCATGAATAAAAGCTATCTCTTCAGCATTAATGCCTTTTTCAATAAGGCACTCCTTGATTTCATCATAAACGTTGAACTGACCCGGCTTTGGAGTACCTGAGTCACAAAAAATGATTTGCGTTGAACGAGATTCTTTTGTGGCTTCCCATATATCAAACACCTTATGAATAGCCATATTAAGCTTACTCTCCACATCATTTGGAGCTTCCCCAATGACCAATCGTGGGTCAATGGACATGAGCTTGGCTTCATTTGTGAGTTTCAGCATATTATCTTCACATGCATCTACTTGACCGGTACGGATTTTCTCAGCCCGCTCAACAAAGGTTTCCATAAGCATTTTCTGAAATGGTGTTGCTTCTATTGCAATAATCGTTGCTTTACCACCATCAATATCAGGTGTTGGAAGCCTTAGCATATCTGCCGTCTGTATACCTGCCACAAGTCCAAACATATTCATAAGTTCAGGCAGATTATGAAATTTAGCAAAACGATTTTTCATTCGATATCCGGAGCCTTCAGGAGTAATTTCCAAGGAGGATACCACTTCTCCAAAAGTAGCTGCCCAACTGTCAAAATAGTTTAGCCCCATTCTTTGAAGCATCTGCGGCTGTAGGAATTTTTGCATCACATACATCTCACTCATACTGTTTGAAATAGGAGTTCCGGTAGCGAATACAACTCCTTTTCCATTATTAATTTCTTGGAGATATTGACACTTCAAAAGCATATCCGAAGCCCTCTGGCTTGATGATTTTCCAATCCCTGCTACATTCTTCATTTTTGTATAAGTGAAACAATTCTTATAAACATGAGCTTCATCGACAAAAATGTAATCCACACCTAACTGTTCAAATGTTAAAAGGTCATCTTTCTTCCCCTCTGCCAAAAGCTTTGTCAGCCTGTTTTTAAGGTTATTCTGAAAGATGGCCATTTGTTTTATTGACCAATTATCTCCCTTTTCATCACGAATCTTTTTTATAACATGAGAGATTTGATTAATCTCATCATTAAGCTGCCATTCCTGACGTTCTTTTGATATAGGTATTCTTTCAAATTGGCTGTGGCCGATAATAATTGCATCATACTCACCCATTGCAATACGAGATACAAATTTATTTCGATTGGCTTTTTCAAAGTCTTTCTTAGTTGTCACCAGTATTTTAGACTGTGGAAAGAACCGATAAAATTCTTTTGCCCATTGCTCTGTCAAATGGTTTGGGACTACATACATTGGTTTCTTGATTGCACCAATACTTTTTAGATACATTCCTGAAGCGATAAGCACTGCTGTTTTACCTGCACCAACTACATGTCCTGCTAATCCTGTACCGGAATATATTACCCTGGCTGCAAAGTTCATTTGGTGAGGGCGAAGCTTTATCTCATCACTCATTCCGGGAAAAACCAAGTGTGAACCATCATAAACCCTTGGTCTTATGGTATTGAATTTGTCATTATAGATTTTTAGAAGTATCTCTGCCCTGTCTTTTTCATTAAATAACCATCCTGCAAAAGATTCCTTTATCTGATTTTGTTTGGCTCTTGCTATCATGGTCTCATTTGCATTAATGACATATTTGATTTGGTCCTTACCATTTGCATCTATATATGGAACTGGGTCTCTTACTGTAGTGCTTTGGAGATTTAGACAGTCCTCAAAAATCTGATATGCATTTACTCTTTTTGTCCCATAGGTATTGTTAACTTTAACTGAGCTTGAATCTCTTGTCTTATTTAGCACACGCCATTGTGTTGTAAATTCCATATACTCGATATCTATAGCATCTTTTAAATAGTAGGGAGTTCCAAAGGTTTCATGCATAAACTGACGATAATACTCTCTCGGTATCCAAGATGATCCAATTCTAAAGTCGATTTCTCCAGGTAATAGTTTCTGAGGCTGCACTGATTCTAAGGCTTTTACATTTCTTGAGAATAATTCAGGATATTCCTCTGCTTTCATTTTGGCATACAAAAGCTTATCCTTTACCTGTCCACTTAAGTATTCCTCATTAAGCTCCCATCCTTCATAATAGTTTCCATAATACTTCTGAGGGTTTAAAAAAATCCGGTCTCCAAGTTCTTCTATTAATGTGTCTGCACTTTTATTTGTTAATGCTTCCATATACGATAAATCTATTTTCATTTTTACATTTAGGCTTATCTCAAGGGCTTCCTTTGCTGTTTCTGCATGTTGGGGTAAACGATATGATTTAATTGTCGCCTTATAAAATATTGGTGCCTTTGTCCATGTTTTTTTATCATAGCCTTGGTCTTCAATTGAACGAAGCAACGGAAATTGGTCATCATCTGAAAACACAGTTATGTTTGCTTTGTCATTTATAAATCCACACTCACTAACAAAACTATCATAAACATCATTTAATATGTTTTGTGCATCTTTGAGCTTGCTAGGCACATATTCCCTTGTTTGTACATCAATAACCTCTAATAAGGCTTCCCTTATTTCACAAAGTCCTTTAATCCTATGTGCCCTTTTACCGGTGTAATCTTGTGGAATTAACTTATTGTGTTCACAGTAATAAATCTTATCTTCCATAACAACATAAGTATAATTCTTTGTTCCAGCAGGTGCATGAACCTCTATCGATTCATTTTCAGGTTCCTCTACCTCTTCTACTGGTACAACTGCTTCAGCACAGAATGTCGCATTAAGTTTACTAATAGCTTTATTTAGTTCTTCATATAAGTCCTGTCCATCTGTTGCAATACAAGCTGTTCCATCTTCATTTCCATACATATTTCTGCTATGCTGCATTTTTCCCAGTATCATATCCGGATTATCAATAAAATACTGATTCATATGAATATAATCAGACTTTCTGGTATCCGTGAAAATCCAATCAGGCAGAGAAAACTTGTCGAGACTCCTTGGGCTGCTATACTTTTGGAAAAATAGAATATCATCTGTAACCTCAGTTCCCGCAAGAGCCTTGAAAGCATCATTAGGAAGCCTGATAGCTCCTATTAAATCCGCTCTTTCTGCTATATATTCACGGACTTTTGTATCTTTCTTATCCATGGTACCTTTACTTGTAATGAATCCGATGATTCCGCCAGGCTTTAGTAAATCCAAGGACTTTGCAATAAAATAATCATGAATCAAAAAATTCTCATCAGCGTATCTTTTGTCATAAAGCTTAATATTGTTAAAAGGGATATTTCCAAGTATGATATCAAAAGAGTTGTCATCATAATTTGTAGTTTCATAGCCCTGTACACTAATTTTAGCCTTCTGATATAGCTGTTTTGCAATTCTCCCGGTGATACTGTCAATTTCAACACCGTATATAGCTGTATCTTCAAGATCATCTGTAAGGACCGAAAAGAAATTTCCTGTTCCCATAGCAGGATCAAGTATCTTTCTATTTTTCCACCAGTAAACCCAAACTGCCTAATTGCACTATACATATGCTTTATTAAGTCAGGTTCAGTATAATATGCCGTTATTGTTGAATTTCTTGCATCCTCATATTCTTTTTCATCAAGTAAATGTTTCAGTTCCTGATATTCATTCTCCCAGCCTGATGCTGTATCAGAAAAAGCGTTGGCGAGACCGCCCCAGCCTACATAACGTGCTAACACTATCTGCTCATCATGATTTGCAAGGCGATTTTCACTCTCAATCCTTTTCAACAACTTAATAGCTTCAATATTATTTTTATATTTGGTTTTCGCTCCGTTTGGATAGAGATTATAGCTTTCTGAATACTGGAAGTTTATTTTACTTAGCGACACCCCATTAATATTTTCTTGCATTAAAAATGAGCCACTATCAGGTGACTCATCATGGTATGGATTAGGATTTTCGTTATTATGTTGATTTACCTTACTTTGTATACCAGTTCGTTCAAGACTATTTCCTCCGCTGCTGCCCTTAGGCTGTTCATATGTCTTGTCTTCTCCATTATATCCTCTGTCTTTGGCATCTGATTCTTCATCAGCATCTGTTGCAATATATTCTCTATTTTCTCTACTGCTTCCTCCTGAACTTTGTGCATTATCTCCATTAGTGTGCCATCCATTTTCAAAATCATATATCGCTGTAGGTTTCCTTCCAGTAGGTATTCCATTGCCATTCTGCTGTATTTGCCCAGTGGCTGGTCGTAATTGCTGTCGTTGGATATTTGAATGTTGGGAATTTTCATTCCATCCTTCTCGGTATAATCCATCTTTAATATGCTCATCTGCAGTGCTCCTTTTCCTATCAAGAGTTTTGATACTTCTTTCTATTTCTATTAAAATACCTTTTGAAACAGATGTAACCAAATGACCAAGCTTTGCAATTAAAGGCAATGTATTAAAATGTGCAATGGTTGCCATACCATCTCCAATACCTAGTTCTTCATCAGACAGCCCACATCTTTTTCCTACAAAATATGAAATACTATCGCTTAGCATTTCTTGAAGCTGCATCTGCAAACCATCCTGTGGAAGGCTTTCAAATATAACATTTTCATCTCCCTCATAAAAACTATGTAATTGCAGGTATTGGCTTTCCATAACAGTTTTGTGCGATATTTGCTTGATACATTCTGAAAAATTTTCTGTGTTTAGATTATGTTCTTGTGAAAAATGCATAACAATATGTTTTGTGAGCTCATCATCAAACTTCCAGCTAGTAGCGATAACTTCTTTCCCATGGGTCTGGGAGACATCAAATAAATGTTTTATAGTAAGCCTCGCATTCTCATATTCACATACTGCAATGCCTGTAGAACCTTTATTGGCATACCTTCCAACTCTATTCCATATAGC
>NZ_DATCTU010000077.1 GCF_036567765.1 Pseudobacteroides sp. | reverse complement strand
ATTAAGTATATTAAGTATGAAATATTTTTTCACATTATTCCATTAATGTCAAGCACAGAGTAGCATCATAAGAAATTGCAGTGAAACATGCACCACGATTTCCCAGACGCAAAAAGTGATTTTACTGAAAATAACGAATCGTCATTTTGTAGCAAAATCACTTTTTAATGAATTAAGATATATACCAAAGTCGATATAATAATCAGACATCTATGATTTTATTTTAAAGCATTTAACCCTACTGAATTAAGATAATTCCACGGTTTGTTGTAATGGGGCTGGAAGAAAAAGTCTACAAAAGCCAGCTCATCTATTGTCATCTTCTTCTGTATACAAACAGATAGGGTATTGATTGACTGAGTAAGGTCGTACTTGGATAAAATCTGTGCCCCTATTATGACCCTTGAATCCTTTTCAAAAACAACCTTGAGCTGTAACGATTCATAATCAGGCATAAACTCAGGTCTGTAGTTATCTATAAGCGTTGACGTTTCAATCTCTATACCCGCTGCTTTTGCAGATTCCTCCGTTATTCCGGTGGAAGCTATGTTGTAATCTATAATCTTAATGCCCGAAGTACCCTGGGTTCCCATATACTTTAATACAGGACCGTTAATATTTTTTGCTATTAGTGTTCCCATACGCACCGCATTTGTAGCTAATGGAATATATTCATGCCTGCCCGTAGGATTATACACTATTGCACAGCTGTCTCCTGCGGCAAATACACCTTCCCTGCTGGTTCTCATATATTCATCTACAATAATGGCACCATTAGGAAGCATTTCAAGCTTTCCTTTAAATAAACCGGTATTTGGTCTGAAGCCTATTGACAATATAACCATGTCAGCTTCATATGAACTCTTATCGGTCAAAACTTTTGAAACCTTACCATCATTACCTTCAAATCCAACAATTTTTTCATTGAGCATAATATCAATGCCATGCTCTTTAAGTGCCTTCTCAGCTACATCTGTAAACTCCTTGTCAAGATACCTGCTAAGTATCCTATCCATTCCATCTATCAATGAAACATTTTTCCCAAGTGCCTTAAAAGCCTCAACAAGCTCCACACCGATATATCCTGCACCAACAACCACAATGTTTTTTGCTGTCTTGGCCTTTTCAATTATCATATTGGAGTGGTCATAATTTTTTGATAGCAGTATGTTCTCAAGGTCAATTCCTTGTATATCCGGTACAACCGGCCATGAGCCAGTTGTTATAATCAGTTTGTCATAGGTATCTTCAAACTCTTCTCCAGTATCCATATTATAAACCGTTACAGACTTTTTATCAAAGTTTACATTTTTGACATCATGTTTCATTTTAGTTGCTACACCTAAATCCTCAAGCTTTTCAGGAGAACAATAGAATAAGCCTTGGGGATCATTTATTACACCACCTACATAAAGGGCTATACCACAAGAAAGAAACGAAATTGTGCTGTTCCTTTCATAGACTGTAATCTCCACTTTCGGGTCAGCCTTTCTAAGGTTAAGTATTGAAGCCGTACCTGCATGGGTACATCCTATAACAATGACTTTCATAAGGTTATCTCCTTCACTTTTTTATGTTGAATTTATATTGAATGTAGTTGTTTCCTTAATTTTACCAAATTTTTATTACTTATTAAAGGAAAAACTATAATCCTTCCTTACTTTATTAATTCCCCCACTCAAAATACTTGAAACACTAAATTGACAATAATATAACAAAGTTTTTGTTACCGATGAAATAAATAACTAATAACTAAATAAATAATGAGAGCTGCTGCAAAACCCTTATGATTTGCGGCAGCCCAATATTCAAATTCACTATCTTTCTTCAACTTTTATGTTTTTTCAACTATGAGTACTGCAACATCATCAATAAAGGATTTACCTCCCTTATTGGAAAAAAAGTCTATAAGGCTGCTTAGCAATTGCTCTTTGCCTTTTCCAAAGTGTTCTATATTATTTTTGCAGTATTCATAAACACTATCCCATGCAGCAAATTCACTATTCATTCCCTTGTCAAAAAGCCCATCGGTATAAAGCAGTATTGCATCACCTTTTCCTATTTTTCTTTCAACATTTTGAAAGCCGCAGTCTTCCAGGACTCCAAGCAAGAAACCGTTTGCCGATAGGGATTCCACCTTATTTTGACCGAAATTATACAGCACAGGATATGGATGGCCTGAATTAACATAAATAATGCTGTTTTTATCCATAAAGCCAATAAAGGCTGATGTCAAAACAAATTTGGAGCCTCCAAACACTTCAAATAGAGTATTGTTAATTTTTTTTGCAAGCTGATCCGGCATATGGCATGATTCAACAGTGGTCATAAATATAATATTGATCATGTTTGATATCATTGCAGCAGATATTCCATGCCCCGATATATCTGCAATCATAAACCAAAGCTTTTCTCCAACCTGCTTTATACAGAACATATCTCCGCCAACTTCTTCACAGGGTATATACTTCCCCCATATCTCCCCTTGTGGAAAGTATGCATGCTCTGTTATAAGAGCCTTCTGAATCTGTTCCGCCAAATGCATTTCGTCCTTTATGTGCTCATAGAACATGACCAGCTCATTTTTGTTGTCAAAATGCTCCAGTGCATTCTTTATTTTTAATGGAAGGCTTATTTTCATTTGCTCTTCTGTAAGGGGCTTGGTAAAATAGTCCAATGCACCTAACTTGAGAGCCTTTTCCAGGCTGCCTGTTTCATACAAAGCAGAGCACATAATAACGGGTATGTTGCAAGTCCTTTTATCACTCTTAATAGCTGCCAGGACATCTAATCCATCAATACCCGGCATCATTATATCAAGTATAACAACACTTATGCCACCCTGTTTTATTACCTCAATGGCCTTATACCCATCCTCCGCTTCAACTGTTTCAATATTTTCAATTGCTTTTGCCAGGGCTGCTTTGATGATTTTTCTGTTGGCAGTCATATCATCAACAACAAGTATTTTTCTACTCATATTTCACCTTACTCAATCTTTGCTATGGCACTTACAATTTTATAATCATCAAATGGCTTTTTCAAAAATATATCTACACCTGCCTCCTTGGCCTGTGTCATTATTTCCTCATCGCCCATGGCTGTCAGCATGATAATTTTAGCTGAACCATGCTTCTCCTTAATCTTTTTTGCAGCTTCAATCCCATCCATTATGGGCATTGTTACATCCATAAAAACAAGATCAGGCATGAGGCTCATATACATTTCAACACCTTCACTACCGTTTTTGGCATCGCCGCAAACCTCATATCCATTCTTTTCAAGAGTCTTTCTCAATAGATTATGGATCATGGGCGAATCATCCACCAAAAGAACCCTTTTTATCATATAACTTCCTCCTTAAAAGTAGAATATTCCAATACTCAAAACCACATCTTCACATCCGATTGTATACTCATATCTTTCAATATGCCTTTTAACGGTAACCCTTATATTGTCTCCTGTTATTGCAAAGGGTGATGACAGATTAAATTCTATGCCGCCTTCCGCCATTTTTATTTTTGCAATACCTGCAGCCATATTGACAAGCTCAGAAATGCCGTCTGAAAGCTCATCTTCGGTTAGATCTCCCGCGTCAACCCCTACCATATATGAAATAAGATTTGAGGCTGTTTTCCTTGAAACACTTACCATTAAAAGTGCATTCCTCTGGCCTGATAGGATCATTGCTCCCGACAACTCAATAGTCTTAAGCCGTGAGTCATCTTTGCCGATTTGATCCACACTGAAGCCGGTCATTTTCCCAACAGCCTCACTCAATCCTTCGACAAAGTATTGGTGCAAAACCTCTATTCTTGTTTGAGCTTCTGATACCATCATATAGGCCCCCTTCCCATACATTCCAGAATCCTCTTAATGAGGTCTTCCATAGCAAAGGGCTTGGTCATGTAGTGGACTGCTCCTGCCTTTACTGCCATAACTATGTTTTCTTTCTGGCCTTCGGTAGTAACCATCATAACAGGTATACTCCTGTACCTATCAATGGATTTAAGCTTTTGAAGAAGCTCATAGCCATTCATACCCGGCATGTTCCAGTCAAGAAGAATCAAATCAATCTCCCCATTAAGTTTTTCAAGGATTTCCAAAGCTTCCATTCCGCTTTCTGCTTCCTCCAGCTCGTATTGTAAGACCTCAGCTGCAGCCCTGATGATCTTGCGGACAACACTGGAATCATCAACTGTCATTATCCTCATAACCGCTGCTCCCTTCTACTGTAGTAAACTGCATTTTCCACATGTACCATTTCAAAGAAACTGCCGATTTTTTCATAAAGCTCTGACGATCCCAGGAATAGAACTCCTCCCTCTTCCATGGTTCCAAAAAGCTTGGAAAATACATTCTCCTTAAGTATGTCTGAAAAATAGATAAGAACATACCTGCAAAAAACAATATCAAACTTTCCAAGCAACATATAGCTGCTTTGTAAATTAAACTGCTGAAATTTAACATGGGACTTGATTCTGTTATCTACTTCCCATACCGTTCCATCCTTTATGAAGTACCTGTCTCGTATAAGGGGATCAAGGCCTCTCATAACGGAGATGGCGTCATATCTTCCAGTACGGGCCATGTCTATAACTGTTTGGGATATATCGGTTGCCATTATTTCAAAATTTGATAGTGTTATGTCCTTTATACCATTTCTCATAAGCCATGAATCTATACACATGGCAGTGGAATAAGCTTCCTGCCCCGTCGATGCGGCAGCACTCCACAATCTTATTTTTCTACGCTGCCCGCTCCGCAGCATGTCAACAAAACGCGGGAGAAAAACTTTCTCAAGAATAACCCATGGTGACTTGTCCCGAAACCACAGGGTTTCATTAGTTGTAATGGCGTCAATAACCCTTTCCGCCATATTCTGATCGTTGCTTCTTATTATTAAGTTGTATAGTTCCTCAAAGCTTGATAGCCCGGAATCCACCAAAAGCCTGGACAGCCTTGTTTCTATAAGATACGCCTTGCCTTCCGGGATATCTATTCCGCACTTATCCTCAATATATTTTCTGAAAAGTTTAAACTCGCTATCGGTAAGAATTGCATTCAACCGGTATCAGCTCCCATGCTCGGAAATTTTAACTATTCTATCCGGTATTCTTTCAATACCCGCTTCCTCATCTGAAAGACCTGCTTCCTTAACACTTCTTGGCATACCATATACAACACAACTTTCCTCACTCTGTGTTATACAATAGCAAAGGCACTTTTTCTTTAATTCCCTTATTCCTTCAAGTCCATCACTGCCCATTCCCGTAAGTATCACTGCCAATATTCTTGCTCCTTGATACTCCTTAGCAACCGACTTGAATAATACATCCGCTGCCGGCCGTACCCCGTTAACATAATTCCCCAATGTAATGCAAATCTTTTTTGAAGACTGATCTCCTTTGGCTATTTCCATATGATACCCACCAGGAGCCAATATAGCTTGGCCTGCCCTGATAGCATCACCTTCCTTGCCCTCTATGAATTTCATTTCACTTTTCTTATCAAGAGATTCTGCCAATACCCTTGTAAAGTCAGGAGGCATATGCTGCACAATAAGTATAGGCTTGTAGAAGTTTGTTCCAAAACCGGTAAACACTTTCTCAAGGGCAGCAGGGCCTCCCGTAGATGAGGCAACCAATACCATGTCCACACCTGTAATCCTTGTTCTGGAAGTAGCCTTAGTTTCTATGTGCTTAATCGGCTCCGCGGCTTTTCTGGTTCCCATAATTTTGACTTGAATCTGGATAAATAAAACCTTCAAAAAACTGGTCACTATTTCCAAGTTTTTGTCATAATCCTGCTCCAGGGGTTTTAGTATAAAGTCCAAAGCACCACCTGCAAGGGCTTCCAATGTGGTTTTTGCATTTTTCCCGCTGTTGCTACTCACCATTACTACATGAGTTTCAGGCCACCTGTTTTTTATCATTTTAAGTGTCTCAATACCATCAAGCTCCGGCATATTTACATCCATAAGCACAACATCATATTTACCATACTGCAGCCTCTCAATTGCAAGGCTCCCGTTTGATGCAGTGTGCTCAACCTGAGCCAGTCCGGTATTTTCGACAGCTGTGGATAGTATCTTTCTGTAAACTGCGGAATCATCAACGACTAAAACCTTGAGCTTAACCAATAATGTCACACCCCATTTAATTTAATCATGACTTAGTGGATATTTATAGCAATTAGATTTTAAACTGTATAACCAGCTCCTCCAGCTTTGAAGCCATCTCTCTCAGGCTTTTTGCAGAGTCTTTGGTTTGTAGTGCACCATGTGAGACATCATTTGACGAACTGCTTATTTCCTGTACATTCCTTGCAATTTTTACAGCTTCCTTGGTAAAAGTCTGTGTGTGCCTGCTTATGTCAACAATGCTGGCAGAAACTCTCTCTGCATTCATAGATACATCTGCTGACGCTTTTGAAAGTTCAGAAGTAGATTTTGCTATATCCAGTACACCCCTGCTGGATTCTTCAACATTTCTTGCAACATTCTGGGATTTTTCCTCTACTTCCACGATTTCACGAGCTATTAGGGCTACCTTTTGGGCAGAACGCACAGCCGCATTGGAAATCTCCCCTGTTACAGCACTCTGCTCGGTTACCGCCGCTGCAACCGTACCTGTTATACCTGTTATTTCACTGATTACTTCAGTTATGGATGCTACCGCCTTTACTGCATCGCTCATATTTGCCTGCATGCTTTCTATCTGTGCACTGATTTCTTCAGTGGCCTCAGCTGTTTGTTTTGCTAGTTCCTTAACCTCATTTGCAACCACTGCGAAGCCTTTTCCCGCCTCGCCGGCCCCTGCTGCTTCAATTGCCGCGTTAAGTGCTAACATGTTTGTCTGATCTGCTATATCATTAATAACCTGGATAACCTTGCCTATTTGTCTTGATGATTCATTAAGCTTCGATATTATATTGTTCGTATCTCTTGCCTTAATACCTGCATCCGATGCAATATCCATTGATTTTTCACAATTTTTGCTTACCTCTGCCAAGGATACATTGATTTCCTTTACGGCTGTAACAACATTATCAACAGATGATGATACATCCCTGGCTGAATCAGATACCTTGCTTATGTTATCTGTGATACCTCCTACCAAACTACTGACTTCCCTTACCCCTGACGAAACCTGTTCCGAAGCAGATGCAAGATTTCTAATGGTTCCGCTCATCTCCTCAACAGCTGAAGCCACAATACCGATGTTGGAGGCTGTATTATCAAGAGTTTTAGCTGTCTGTTCCATTCCTGATGAAATTTCACTCACCGAGGTGCTTGCTGTCTGTGTCTTTGAGCTTGTGTTTTCACTACTATCGGCCATATCCTGTGCTATATTTGAAAGGCTTCCAGCAGAACCGTTCAATATGTTTGCCGTGTCTCTGATCCTTTTTATAGCATGTGACGTTTTCTCCATAAGCATGTTAAAGGAAGCAGCCAGATCCCCAAGTTCATCCTTTGAATCAATATTGCTTCTCACTGTGAGATCACCGTTTTCCGCTTCACTCATATTTTTTCTTACCAATAGAATTTTATTAACCAACTGAGATGGTATATAGAATGCAAGTCCTATTGAAACAAGTGTGATTAATGCTGTTATTACAATCATAACTATATTTGTAGTATCCTTACTTGATTTTGCTGTCTCCTTTGCTTTTGCTATATCCGCTTCAAAGTCTCCTATCATCTCATCAAGGATACCCAGCATAGGAGTGAACATTGCATAAATAACTTTGAATTTTTCCAAGAGCTTGGCATCCAGATCAGAAATTCTGGCATCATCTAGTGGTACTCCCTGGGAATATAGCTTATACTTTTCATAATAAATGTTGTTGAAGGCGTCATATTCTGCTCTCCAGGCAACTGCCAGCTCTGAATACTTTTTCCATAATGAATTCTCCCTACTATCTTTGTTTGTGATATTATTAAAGGTCTCATATTCATTATCCCACTTCTCAATGCCAGTTTTCATAAGGGCTTCATGGGGTTTCCTCAGCTCGTTGTCAGCAAATATTCTTCTGTTTAAAAATCCCCTTAATGCAATTCCCATGGTCTTTTGTCCGTCTTCCAGTATACGTGTGCTATTTAGCTTGGAAAGCTGCTCATCAAAAATATAACTGGAATTTTGCCAAATACTGTTCATCCCTAAAACTGCTGCTAATGCTACTACCAGCGTCATAGCAGTAATAATACCAAACGCCGACATAAGCTTCCATCTAACCTTAAGATTTTTAAACATACAAAATTCCTCCCGCTATATCCATATGTTTTGCAATAATCATTTTACATTTTTAATTATTTCAAAACATTTTCTTACATTTGTCACTTTTAACCTATATAAAATGACATAGTTTATTTATACCTTAAACTGCTTTACCAGTTCTTCCAATCTCACAGCCAGGTCAGAAAGGCCTCTAGCTGAATTGTTAGTTTCTGAAGCCCCGCTGTTAACCTTCTCGGAGGAATTGTTGATCTCCTGAACATTTTTGGATATATCAACAGCACTTTTGGTTATTTCATTGGTGTTTCTGCTTATTTCATGAAGGCTTGACGCGGCTCTCTCAGAATTCATGGCAACATCAGTAGATGCCTTTGACAGCTCTGATGCCGAATGAGCTATTTCGACTACTCCTTTACTGGATTCCTCAACACTTCTTGCTACATTTCGGGAATTATTTGCAACATCAGCTATTTCCTTGGATATCATTCCTACTTTTTCTGCCGAACGCACTGCTGCATTGGATATTTCTCCGGTTGCAGCACTCTGCTCGGTAACTGCTGCTGCGATAGTGTTTGTTATCCCAGTTATCTCTTTAATTACCTCAGTTATTTCCGCTACTGCACCTACAGCATTATTCATGTTGGACTGCATGCTTTCTATCTGAGTACCGATTTCCTCTGTTGCTTCCGCTGTCTGTTTTGCAAGCTCCTTAACCTCATTTGCAACAACAGCAAAACCCTTTCCCGCTTCACCAGCTCCGGCGGCTTCAATGGCAGCATTAAGTGCAAGCATATTAGTCTGATCCGCAATATCATTAATAACCCCTATTATCTTACCAATCTGCTTTGATGACTCATTAAGCTTTTCTATTATCTGATTTGTGTCCTTTGCCTTCGTACCTGCATCGGATGCTATCTGCATTGACTTGGCACAGTTTCTGCTTACTTCATTTAATGAAATGTTTATCTCTTTTACTGCTGTTACTACATTATTTACAGAATCTGAAACATCCTTTGCAGAATCAGATACCTTGTTTATGCTTCCTGTTATTCCTCCCACAAGGCCATTTACCTGTGATACACCCGCAGATACCTGTTCAGATGCGGATGCCAGGTTTCTTATTGTTCCACTCATCTCTTCAACAGCCGATGCAATCATGCTGATGTTGGAGGTTGTATTATTAAGGTTTGCCGAGGTCTGAGTCATACCTGCAGATATCTCTTCCACTGACGCACTTGCCATGGATGTTTTGGAACTGGTCTGCCTGCTGCTGTCCGCCATGCTTTCCGATATATTAAGAAGTCCTTTGGATGAATCTGCCAGCACTTTTGTGGTTTCATCAATTTTTTTGATGGCGTCTGCAGTCTTTTTCATAAAGGCATTGAAGGACCCTGATAAGTCTCCGAATTCATCTTTGGAATCATTTTCAACTGCTACTGTCAAATCACCTTTTTCAGCTATGGACATTGCTTCCTTAATCTTCTTAATTGAATTGCTTATGTAGTTGCTCATATAGATGCCTATAGCGATGGCAGCAGCTGCCCCAACCAGTATAAAGACTATCATTACTATGATTGTCGTATTTGCATTTTCGGTATTTGAGTCAGCCTTCTCTTTTGCATCCTTAATCTTCTTTTCAATCATTGCTTCCAATTTGCTCTGGGCTGTTCTTGAAGCCTTTCCTGCTTCACCGCTTGCTGATATAAATGCTAAAGCCTCGTTCTTCCTTCCGCTTGTATACATTTCAACAGCTTTATCGTATAAAATAATATACTCAGCATAGTACTGCCGGAAATCCTCATACATATTCATCATTTCATCACTTATTATTCTTGCTTTAAACTCCTTTAAATAATTATCTATATCTTTTCTTCGGTTGGCTACTTCATTCATAATGTTTTTAATTTGCTCCTGGTCTGTAGTCATAAATATATCACGAATATATGCCCTGTTCCTATGGAAGTCGAATGTTGCATGAGAGAGCTCCTGAATAGGAACCGTCATATTTTCGTACAACTCGGTATCTGAACCGTTCAGTTTTTTAATATTAATACCTGAAACAATACCTAATGCCACCATTATTGCAACAATAACGAAAAATGAGCCCAGCATTTTAGTTCTTACTTTCATACCCTTTAGCATATTTAAAATCCTCCGTTTCTTTTATTCAAAAGCTCTCTCAGTCCGAAATCAGCTCACCGAAAACCAGATCGGTATTGATTATCCTCATTAAATCACTTTCCAGCCTCACAACATCCTTGATATATTTCTTACCTATACTGTCAATGTTTGCAGGAGGGGGCTCACACATGTCCTCAGCCACATCAATTACGTCACCGGTCCGCTCAATTATAAACCCCCTGTGGTTGGGATTTTCCGGCTCTGACTTCAATATGATGCATGTAACCCTGTCATCTGGTACACTTTCACTGTAACCTATAATACCGGCCAAATTAAAAATAGTAACAATCTGACCTCTCATGTTAAAGAGCCCTACAATATTGTCTTGTGCCCTGGGAACTGCTGTATACTCAACATTCCTGTTTATTTCCTTTACATCATTTATTTCTATTCCAAATAGTTCTCCGGCAATTCTGAAGCTTAAAACCTTAATCAATTTACTTCCCCCCTCTCCATCAACAAGTACTAGCAATATCATACTAAAAGAGCATCCTTCTTTTGTAATGCCTTGTAAACCGTTTCAAGAAGCCTGTCCCTGTCAAGCTTCATCTCATAAAAGTCAAAACCTGACTCAAATGCCTTGCTTTTTGCTTCTTCTCCTGACATTGACGTCACTGCAATAAGTGGCAAATCTTTGAATCTATTGTCTTCCCTTATTTTTTTTGCAAGTTCAAACCCATCCATCTCCGGCATTTGAATATCACTGACAACTACATCCACCCTGTTGCTTTCTAACAGCTCCATAGCTATCCTTCCGTTGGCAGCTTGAATGACTTCATATCCGGCTATTTCAAGATATTCTTTCTCCATTTTCATAAAAAAGGGTGTATCTTCAACGATAAGTATGGTTTTTGCATCCTGTGGCATAAAAATATTTATGGAGTAATGCTGCGGATCTGCAAGCTGAAGCATTTCATAGAGATTCAGTATGAGAATGATTTTATCATCATAAATAGTGCTTCCTAATAGTCCATTAACCTTTATATTTTCTGTATTCAATACAATTCTTGCATTAACATTGTCAATTATTTTTTCTACAATAATTCCTATAGGATTTGTGGTGAACTTTGGTATCAGAACATGTTTGACATCACTATTGATTATATCCTTAGAAACAGGCAAGAAGTCCTCAGGCCGTATAACCCTCATTGAATCTCCCCTGAATTTTATATATTCATTACTTCCGATTCTATCAATATCCTGGCTTCGAACCTCCTCAACCCGTGATACCATCGATAGGTCAATTGCAAAGATTTCGTTTCCGGAACATTTGAAAAGTAATATATTCTGAACTTCTGTGTGATTGTCATTTTCATTCTTTTTGCCGGTATCCTTTTCCTCAATGTCTTCAATAAACTGAAGGTTGGAAATTCTTATAAGACCTTCAACATCAAGTATCATTGCAGTTTTTCCATCACCCATAATTGTTACTCCTGAATAGCAGTCACAATTTTTAAAATATATCGGAAGCTGTTTGACGAGGGTTTCTTCACTTGAATAAATTGAATCAACGACAAGACCGAAAGACCTGTGTCCAACCTGAAGCACCAGCACCCTTGTAACCTCTTCTTCATTTTTTCTCCTGTTTTTTACCCCTTCCAACTCCCGATTGTCCGGTCTTATATCTGAAAAGCTGTTTCTCCTGTCGCTTCTTACTTGTCCATCTTTTTCATCCACATAGGTTCTTTTTATCCCTAGTATGTCTGCAAGATGCACTATTGGCAGCAGCTTTCCTCTAAGCCTGAACACCTCGGAATCATGTAGATACTCTATGTGCCTGTTTTTATCTTTTCCCTTAACCCTTACAATCTCTTTCAAATTTGCCTGAGGCAAAGCAAATTTATGTCCCTCAACACCCACTATAAGCGTCTGTATTATGGCAAGAGTCAATGGCAGAAGCAAACGTATGGTAGTACCGTTACCTTTTTTACTGAATATTTCAATGCTTCCGCCAAGTTTCTCAATATTCGTCCTGACAACATCCATACCCACACCGCGGCCGGATATATCACTTATCTTTTCTGCTGTAGAAAACCCAGGCTTAAAGATCAGCTTGAGAATTTCCTGTTCACTCATCCTGGCTGCAGCTTCCCTTGTAACAATCCCTTTATCAATTGCCTTTTCAACAACCCTGTCACAGTCAATTCCTGCCCCATCATCTATCACCTCAATATTTACATAACCGCCCTCCTGATAAGCATTGAGCTTAATAAATCCAATCCTGCTCTTGCGATTCTTCTCCCTGCTGTCAGGATCCTCCAATCCATGGTCCGCAGAATTTCGAACCAGATGAGTAAGCGGGTCTGTCAAAGCTTCCAATACCGACTTGTCCAGCTCAACCTCTGTTCCTTCCAATTGGAGGTCTATCTCCTTGCCAAGTGATTTTGACAAATCTCTTATTATTCGGGGAAACTTATTAAACACATTGGCAATTGGCTGCATCCTGGTCTGCATTATTTTCTCCTGCATGCCGCTTGTAAGCCTGTCTATATTCTGTAGAATGGCCGAAAGCCCCGGTATCGCTTTCCTATACTCCTCAAGGGTGCGGAGCAACTGGTTTCTTCCTAAAACCATCTCACTTGCCATGTTGAGTAAGTCATTTAGAACAGTAACATTCACCCTTATGTTATCTTCAACTTTAAGCTGTTTAGTCTGCTTTGGCCCCTTATCTTCATTGTCCCTAGCTCCAACTTTTACTTCATCATTTGCTTCATCTCTTATATAATGCATTGCTTCACTTTTTCCAGTATCTTTTATCTCATCCATTATAACTTTTTTGTCATTAGAATGAGCCTGCATATCGTTATACGACGCTTGACCGACTTCACTTTCTGCAGCAATATGGCACTTCTTCACTTTATCGATGTTCAGCTCTACAATATTGTCCCTTGAAATCTCTATAGCTTCCGAAAACATATCCCTATCTAAGACCGTAGTAACAAGTATGCAAAGATATACATCCTTGTCCCCCTTATCAACAGCATCCATTACATCATCAAAAGAAACAATCTCACTATGGTCTGTAATTGTATCAATGACCATCCCAACTGACTGTATTCTGTTAAAGAGCTGCATAGGTCCTTCAGAATAGCTTAAGAGATCGCTGTTTATTCTTAGCTTTAACTCATAGATTTTATGTCCATGCTTTACTCCATCAGTCAGAAACTCACGACTTCCACCTTTAATAAGAAATCTTCTGCTTCTATCATCCACAACAGAAATGTCTTCTACCCTATCACTTTTTTCTTCCTTTTCAGAGCCCACCAGAATGCTTTCAAGCTTTACTAATATTGGATTTATGTCAACTTCCTCACTGTTTATCACATCATCAATCATATTCTTCAAAAGGTCATTTGAGATTAGAATTATATCTACGAATTCTGCATTTAACTTCATGCCTCCGTTCCTGACCTCAGCAAATATGTTTTCCATGGAATGAGCAAGACTGACTATATTTTTAAGTCCAAAAAAACCTGCAGTTCCTTTTATGCTGTGAACCGCCCTAAATATTTCATTGATTGATTCACTGTCATTTAAAAGCTTCTCCTTTTTTACAAGTAAAGCCTCAACCTTATCAAGGTGGGATCTTGCCTCATCAACGAATTCCTGTATAAATTCCTGGTTTTGAATCATTTTCCCACTCCCTTATACAATCTCAAAGATTTCTTCCAGCCTCATTATCTTAAATAAATTGAGCATTGCAGGTGAAACGCCTCTAAGCATTACCTTTTTTCCTTTGTTGTCTCCAGTTTTGTAAAGACCTATCAAGAAAGTTATTCCCATAGAATCAATGTTTTCAGACGCAGAAAGATCAATAATAATATCCTCATAATCATCTGCCTCATCAAGCACACTCTTGGTAAACTCAATCATATTTTTTATATTCACTGCCACAAGTTTGGTTTTCACCTTTAAAACCATTGTTTTACCGTCAAGCACCACATCCATTATTCGATCACTCCTTCCATCTTTATGATATATCCATCCAAAGACAGGCTTGCATTAATGCATCCATTCTCTGAGTTAATTAAAAACCCTATATCAATCAGTGATGATAAACCTCTGTTTCTACACCTTGTAGGCGAATCATTATGCTGACTGTTAACAATACCGCTAACGTCAAACCCTTTTCCACAATCTGCAACAGAGACCCTCAATATTTCTCTTGTTATATCAACCCTGTAATTGATAAATTTTCTAGTGTCAAAATTATTCCCATGCTCTATTGCGTTGTTAAAAAGTTCCCTAAGTGCATATTGAATAATAAAATCCAGATTTTCTTCCATTTTTATTCCTATAGCTTCCATGTGAACAATTGTATCCTCAATAGCTTTATCGGCATCCTGAAATGTAGAATTGAAGCTTGATTCCCTTATGAATATGGTAATCACCTTCTTTGAAAAACTTATAAAGCAATTTGTAATATGTAAACTTAAAATTATATCGGAATAATATTTTCATTTCTTAATGTAGATTTTAAAAGACATAAAAAACGAGATAACCAGTTTTGGTAATCTCGCATTTAGAAAAAATACAAATTTATATAAAATGATTATGCTAAAAGGTATAATATTAATTTTTATTTAGCTAGACGGATAATCGGTTAAGTTCCACACATTGTTCGATCTTTTTAAATTTTTTAATAGGGAAATGGAAATTTCTATATGATAAAATATTTTTTAATATTCAAAAAGGCTTACCTCATAATATACTTACGAGACAGCCTTTTCTTAATTATTATATTTCTTTTTGACCAATAATCAGTTTTCCTTGTTTACCAGGGTCTCACTGCTAACGGAATCGTTGTTTCTGGTGAAATAATGATCAATACTGCATTCTGCGATATGCCCATATGCCCAGTAGTCCTTTTTAACGTCCTTAAAAGGTATAACCGCACCATTAAGAGGTCCTCTGTACAGCATTCTGTTTATTATAGTCACTGTTTCAACACGCTTAATAGGTGCATCAGGAATGAATGTTCCATCCTTATATCCTTCAATCAGCTTGAGTCTGTATATTTCTTCAATGTAGTTCCTTGCCCAATGCTTTGAAATATCATTAAAATGGAATGCTGCCGGCGGAATATTTTTAAGCTTCAAGTATCTTGCTAACGCGGTACTGAGTTCAGCTCTTGTAATGTATGCATCAGGCTTGAATGAGCCGTCAACATACCCTTCAAAGAGTCCATTGTTGGTTGCTGCATAGATATATCCATATGCCCAGTGCTTTTGCGGTATGTCGGCATAAACTTTACTATCCGGTGTGCCTTCCGGAATGTTCAGTACTCTTGTCAGCATAGCTGCAACTTCAGCCCTTGTAATCTTGCTTTCAGGCATGAATGTATTATCCTTATATCCTACCGCATACTTCTTGTGCTGGTTGTTCCCAAACCTGTTAGAATAAAGCAAGAAAGGGTAAACCGAACTATCATCCGACGCATTTAAATTTTTACCACTGGCTGAAATGCTGGCAGTGATACTGGAATTCACCTCTGACTTATCCAATAATCCTACCTTCAATTTGTATACCAGTTTTCCCTCTCCATTACCTTTTATTGTTTTCAGGTTCCAGGTAATCTGACTACCTGATATCACGCCGCCTGCAGTGTCTGTAACGGTTGTATACTGGGGAATCTCTGCCTTTAGTATGGTATCTACAGCATCAGTGTTTTTATTGTTTTTATAGTGTATAGTAAATGATATGACTTCATTTTCTCCAAAAGCTCTTTTTTCAGAAGTAAGGAATACCGCCAGATCATACTCCCCTCCAGCCAAAGGCACAGTATTTACAGGCTCAGACTTGGTCGGGGTTACAGGTACCGGAGTAGTTGTTGCACCCTGTGACACTGCAGGTGAGTTTGACGGTGAATTTAGCGGCGGATTGTACCCACCGGAAGATGGCTGCGAAGTAGGTACAGGCGTTGGAGTAGGTTTTATTATGCTTACGGATTTTTGTGCGGCGTCCGAAAGATTTCCAGCCTCATCAACAGTTTTAGCCCATATTACATATTTTCCTTCTTCAGTTAATTTAAATTCACCGTTATATTTCACATATTCGTTATCACCAGGCGTTGTGGCATCATTTTTAACTGCATACACCACTTCACATACCGAGGTCCGATTATCTATTCCAGGCTTGATACTTACAGTTATCGGCTCGCCCTTAGTGTTCTCGGGATTTGCACTTATTATCGGCTGGGATGGTTTTTCTTTATCGATATTGCTTATTGTTATGCTGTTCTCACTGGAGTTTCCTGCAGCATCAGTTCCCCTTCCGTATACTTCTGCATTGACCGATATGGGTATAGGGCTGTCATAGCTCTCCCATGAGCCATCGGGTCCTATTTTATATTCTTTCTTAACTGCATCATCAGGAAATGTAATTTTAACTTTCACATCTTCTTTTGTAATACTTGTAGGATCCTGTACCAGCTTGGGTGCCTCCGGGGCTTTAGTGTCAATATAAAACGGAATGCTGTTGATATTTGTTGCCGGTGATCTTTTATTCTTTGAATCTACAGCCCACACATAAAGAGTATGGGCAACATTTTGATCCAATTTATCAAAGCCGGGGATTTTCTTAATATCAATGCTTCCTGTAAACGTCAGATCCTTTCCGTCTGCTTGAAGTATCCCACTATTAAGAGGTTCTCCCTGTATGGATTCATCATTATCATTGTATTTATCAATGGAGTATCTTATTTGAAGTTTATCTCCGATGTTTTTATCATTGACATTTCCTTCAATTGCAATTATACTGTTCTGTTTATCATTATAATGCTTGTTTTGTGAAGGTTGTTTAATTTCTGTTATAATCGGTGCCTCATTATATGTATACTGGATTTTTATTTTGTGGTTATATGTGTATATGTACTTAATATATTCATACTCCTGGGAGCAATCTTGTGTAGGTAAGCCTTTTTTATAAAGCCTTACGGTTTTACCTTCAAAAACAGCATCCAAATATTCCGGATATATACCCACCTCTGAACGCTTTTTAGTTATGTAAACCTTAACTCCCTTTTGGTTTTCATACTCATATTTCTGAGTATCCTCTGCAGTATTCCCGACTTTTTTATACTCGACCAATTGCCCTTCATAAAATTCAGATATAGTTGCAGGAAATGCAGCCTTTATAGTCCTGGATATTTTTGTTGTATCATCAACATTTGGCTTGCCTCCATAAACAGTGTATTTCACCTTACTTCCGCTTAGAGAATAATTAACTGTTTCCCTGTAAACCTCCTCTACAACACTTGGTTCAATAACACTGCATGATACATTAAATATATCCTTTTCCTGCACAGGTACATTGTTCTTATCCACAAGCTGGAATTCTCCCTCCCATGGAAAATCAGTAGTATCCTCTGACCATATTTCCCAACTGAACTCACTTTTTCTCTCTTCTTTGTAGCCATATGCAGGTATAAAGCACGAAAGAACAATAACTGTGCAAAGCACACCCGACATAAGCCTCCTAATTCCCCTTTTCTCCATTCTTCGTTTCATCTCCCTTTTATTAATCTATAACTGATACCAAATAATGATACCTGGATATATCATCTGGTAGTTAAGCCTCTTTGATGAAAAATATTATTAATTAACTTATGAAACA
>NZ_DATCTU010000076.1 GCF_036567765.1 Pseudobacteroides sp. | reverse complement strand
TAGTGATTGAAACTCTTTTTCCAATTTTGCTTTGATTTCTGCATCGGTTTTTCCTATTTCGGCAAACAGATTCCTGTATACCCCGGATTCATATGCTCCCACTGAAGGAACAACAGGTGTTGCAGCATTAGCTGTTACACCAGCTTGTACAAAATATGTAGCCAAAATGCTCCATATCAGTACCCAACTTAATAATTTTTTCATTTTCATACTGTACTCTTCCTCCTTAGATTAAATAAATATAATTCTTTTTGCTTTTCTTTCTCTTTTCACCCCTTTCTATGAACTTTTCTTAAGATTTATAACACCATTTATATATGTATCATTAAATGGCCTTTTTAGCATCTGCTTCTAGTTTGTTCTGGAAATCGGATTATGCGGCCAAGTTACAGATGTTACCAATGAAGGTGTACCAGCAAAACTAACTGGAGAAATGTTTGACTGTTTAAATTTGCTCATAGTACCAGACTCCTTAATCCTTTTATCTTATTCTTGCAAAATAAAAGCTCATAGGATTTAAGAAGACTAGTAATCCCTAAGAACCATAAGAAAATAAATAATAATTATATAAAAATTCCCTATATTATAATTATAACATCTCTATTATAAAAGTCACTAAAAAAACTTCTTTCTTAATTTATATTATGAATATACCGTAGGGCCCCCACAAGTAAATATCTTATGTTTATTTTTCGATATCTTGTGATTTTTTGATCTTTTTTATAAACCAAATGTGGGTAAGATCATTTTATTTAAATATATGATCATACCCACATTTGGCTTGTTGGAACATATTATATAATTACTTTCCCATTAATGCATTTTTTTCTTCAATTATCTCCATCTCTGTCTCTTTTATCATTTTCTCTATAATTTCACTGGACTTTGCTTTATGTTTTGCCGATGTCCATATAGTTTTTCTATATATTGCAAGAGCTTTATCGTCCATTGGTGTTAGTTTGTAATGGGGCATTTTATTTGCCAATTCTGCCAATATGGGATATACATTTTGATCTCCAAAGAATGCATGTTTTCTATTGAAATTTTTTGGATTTTTTATATAAGGGATATAGGAAGGCACTGTACTAAAGTAATCTACTCCATTTTTATTTTTTTGAGTGACAATATATTCCATAAGTTTCCATGCCTCTTCCTTATAACTGCTCTGTATGTTTATAGCCATTCTAGAATCCGAAGCCCATGACGACAAACCGAAGGGCGGCACTGTAACACGCCACTTGCCTTTTTGCATTGGTGCATATCTTCCCAATGTATCCATGCTATAAGAGCCCAAGAAAAACATTGCAAGTTCATTTTCCATAATAGCCTTTTTTCCGTTTTCACTCCAGAAATTTGCATCTAAGAACAATCCGTCTCTATCTGCCTGAGCCGTCATATCTATAGCTTTTGAAAACAAGTCTCCTTTACGGATATAGTTTAAATTATCATCAAAAAATCCTAAAGCACTTCCTGTAATGTCGGTAAGATCAGTTGGAAATATAAGTATGTACTTCTGCTTTTCTTTTAGTTTTTTAGAAATTTTCATAATGTTTTCCGGCTTTTCTATGAACTTTCCAAACTCGTAGGGATCAGAAGGAAAACCATTTTCCTTCATTATATCCTGCCTGTATAAAGTAATATAGGGTGCAGTTGATATAGTAAGTGATAATAACTGTTTTTTATCAATAGACAATCCGCTTTCAAACCCTAAAAATTCATTTTTATATTTATCTGCTGAAAAAGGAGGTTCATATAAATCCTGCAGAACATTATTAACTGTGTACTGACCGAAAAAACCACTGTCAAATACAAGAACATCAGGTCCCTCACCGCTTGTAAGAGCCTTCATATACTCTTCCGGACACTTTGAAAACTCAAACAACTTTTCTGTTACAATTATTCCTGGGTTTGCCTCCTGAAATTCTTTTAACAGGCCTCCAAGACTGAACCAGCTCCATAATTTCAATTCAACAATCTTATCATTGTTTTTCTCGTCATTAACCGGTGAAGGTTTTTGCTGTACTTTACCATTAGCAGCTTCTTTATCAATCGAACCTTCTGTGCTATTCTGACATCCTCCCATAAAATTCAAACTAAATATTAAAATGAACATAATCAAAAGCTGTATTCTTCTCATTAAAATAGTCTCCTTTCTGTTATTTTTATACTTTATAAATATTTTCCAATTTCTGAGCAACACTTGCCTTTTCCATATCGGAATAAAATTTATATGTATTACCACCAGTTTCCTTTGCAGAATACATCGCAAGATCTGCTTTTTTTAGTAATGTTGTCTTATCCTTTGCATCGCTCGGATATAAACTTATTCCTATACTACCTGATACATATAGGCTATGAATCTGACCGTTCTGGTGAATAACCACCTCTTCACACAATGTTTTATTTATATGCATTGCAGCCATTGATGCTTCTGTGCGGTCGGTATCATTTAATATAACAACAAACTCATCACCGCCCAATCTGGCAACAAAACTGTCATCCTTAAGAAAATATTTCAGTCTTTGTGCAATTTCATTTAGCAGCATATCCCCTATATCATGACCTAGATTATCGTTTATCTGTTTAAAGCGATTAAGGTCAATAAACATTACAGCTATATTTTTCACATCTGCATCACAAAGAAGCCCCTCAAGATACTTTGTAAAGTAGTACCTATTTGGTAATCCGGTAAGAGTATCGTTATAAGCCAGCCGTTTCATTTCTTCCCTTGAGTTCTCAAGCTCTATTGTTTGAGACAACAGCTTGTCATTCATTATATTAATATCAGTAAAGAGATTAACCAAGTTGTCCGACATAACCTGGAAATTTGATACCAGAGTGTTAACCTGAACTGTTGATGTGTCCGGCCACTCAATCATTTCATGACGTTTAAGCTTATCCGGAAGACCTGTGGTGCTTATAGTAAGCTTTGATAAATCTCTGGATAAAATGCGGCCCATCATAAGTGATATGACTATTGCAATAATGCAAAATAACAAAAGAATTTCAAATTTATTAAGGTAATTTTGCCACACGCTGTCGGCGTAATTTGATAGTGAAACTATTACTTGAATATGTAAATCCATGTTTTCAAATGAAGAAACCATTATATAAAACGACTGGCTCCATTGTTTTATGTTAAAAGCCAATTCCTTACTTTCAGGCATCCACATATAAATGTTTTCTGAAACACTTATATCATTCCCTCCGTCTTTCCAGTTATAAGTTCCACCATACTTTTCTGCCGCTTTATTTGCGGCATAAATGTTATGGTTTTTATCAACTACCAGCACATCAACTTTTTCATTAAATGGATTATTTTTTATAATCTCTTCAAACCTTTTTATATGTATTGGGGATCTTAACCTAATCTTCCTAAGGTCATTGGTATCCCAATTTTTTACCTGGTCCATTATATTTGTTGTTGATTTATTCAATATCTGGTGTATTTCGGAATTTAATCTTTCTTGGGTCACCCAACCATCCACCATGATATAAACCAAAAAGGGTCCTAAAACAGCAGCCATAGCTAAATGAAACATAAGTCTATTTAAATCTGCCAGTTTTTTTTCTTTATGGCCAAGAATAATTTGGATTGGTAAGTATGAAATAATTATATCTGCAGCAAGTACATTTAAAAAACCATTTATGCAGTTATTTGCAATGAGGAGGAAACCTTCTACCCCTATTGAACTGTTATTTATATAAAAAACAATTGCTGATAAAGGTACACCGATGAGGGACCAATAAATAATATCAATATAAAACAAGTTTCTTTTTTTATTTCTCCATAATATGCCTAAAAATAAAATTTCAAGAGTAAAAAAAATCGTATAAAAATTACCCTTAAAAAAGTACATTTCCAGAGCATTAGCAATAACTGCCACGGAGAAAGCTTTTATAAGCCCAAAATATCGCAGGATTATAACAATAAATAAATTCCCAAAGGTAAACCTGACACCATAGGAAAAATCCAGTTCATAAACCCTTGTTATAAGGCTTAATGCTAAAAGAAGCATAAAAGCAAATATATTACGATATGGCCTTAGAGGTAAATTGCTAATTTTTTGATTAATTTGACTCTCCTGCCTTTCAGAATGACGCTTTTCTCTTTAAAATTTGCGACTGTATCGCAATACTTTTTGTTAATTCGGTTTATAAAAAAATATTTGAAGATATTGTCCTTTATGGTATAATCCTTATGTGATTTTCATATATTTAAAAACAAGGGTGGGTCTGTCATGTCGTTTAAATACAGGAAAATTCCATACTGGAAATATATACCTATAATTATAATAGCTATTGTAGTATACAAACTGGTTGATAATGCCGAGCACCTTATAAATGGCGTTAAATTTGTTCTTTCGGTCTTAAGCTACTTGTTTTGGGCATTTGCAATAGCATATGTGTTAAATCCATTGATGGTATTCATCGAAAAAAAGCTTAAGGTGCGCAGATATCTAAGCATCTCTATTATTTATGTGCTTTTTTCTGCTTTGATTATTTTTGCTGTAACAATACTTGCACCAATTGTAATAAACA
Organism: Pseudobacteroides sp.; assembly: GCF_036567765.1. Lineage (NCBI taxonomy): Bacteria > Bacillati > Bacillota > Clostridia > Eubacteriales > Oscillospiraceae > Pseudobacteroides > Pseudobacteroides sp. Next base: position 19,789 of record NZ_DATCTU010000076.1, on the reverse strand, counting down.
GCATAACTCAGTTAAATGATAATTTTTCTGATTATGTTAAAAAAACAACCACCTGGGCTGAGTCTAAAATTGCAGATTTCAAGCTGATAGACGGCCAGTACAATTTAAGTGAATATTTAAAAAATAATATGGAGAAAATTATCGGCGAGTCTCAAAATCTATTGATTGCACTGATTAACTACCTTTTTAGTAATCTTATAAATATTACGTCAATTATCATGAAGCTTATTCTAGGTATAACTATTTCAATATATCTTCTTTATGACAAGGAAGCAATTTTATCTACTCTAAAAAAGACTGTATATGTAATTTTAAAAAAAGAGAAAGGCAATAAATTAGTAGACTTCAGTAAAAAAGCGAATGAAATTTTTTCCAGGTATATCATTGGTAAGATTATCGACTCCCTCATAATAGGTCTCATTTGCCTTGTCTTCTGTTTTATAGTGGGGATTCCTTACCCTTTACTGATTAGCCTTTTTGTGGGAATATTCAATCTGATACCTTATTTCGGTTCTTTGATAGGAATTGTCCCAAGCGTACTAATTACCCTTTTTGTCAGTCCAATAAAGGCAGTATGGCTTCTTATATTTCTGCTTGTTCTGGGTCAAATCGACGGAACCGTTATTGCACCTAAGATTATTGGAGACAAAATTGGCCTAAATCCAATACTGATTATGATAGCAATAACAATCGGGGGAGCAGTTTACGGGGTTGTTGGTATGTTCCTATCTGTGCCTTTTATGGCACTTTTAAAAATGGTGTTTCTTGGATTTATCGATAAAAAACTGGAAGCTGATATTGATTGATTCAATCTATACATGATCCTTGAAAGAATTTCTTATGGCAACGAATTCATCTATATTTTCAAAGAAAAGATCTACTAAATACGGATCAAAATGTTCTCCCCTCTGAGACCTGAAATAATCCAGTATCTTTTCCAAATTCCACGCCGGTTTGTAAACCCTTATGGTTCCTAAAGCATCGAAAACATCAGCAATTGCCGTGATTCGTCCGTACAAATGGATTGCCTCACCTTTAAGTCCGTTGGGATAGCCCTTTCCATTATATTTTTCATGGTGCTGGTATGCAATTATACTTGCTGTTCTTATTATTTCCTTTGTAGAATTCTTAAGCATTTCATAGCCTATGGTAGTATGAGTCTTTATCACTTCAAACTCTTCTACCGTAAGCTTTCCGGGCTTATTTAATATACTGGCCGGAACACCGAGCTTACCAATATCATGCATGGCAGAAGCAAGGGAAATAGTTTCCGCATCCGAATCCGACATTCCGCATTTTAAAGCAAGAAGCCTTGAAAATTCAGACACCCTCTTGACATGATTTCCTGTTTCCTTAGAACGTGCTTCTGCGATTTCGCCCAAAGTATAAATTATTTCCTTCTGAGTGTCCTGAAGCTTAAGATTTAGTGCCGCATTTTCAAAAGCATTTGATATATTATGGCTGAATATTTCAAGGAGGCTTTTGTCCATCTCCTTAAAATCGTTGGCACCTTCAAAATATAGAATATACTCAAGTTCTGTTATGCTTTTAAAATGGAGTACGATATTAGTATCGATTGTAAATATTCTCTTATCTCTTATTCCCTCAATTATAGCTGAATGTATGCTTGGAGGTATAACCCCCTTTATGTCCATATTCAGGTACATCGTGTAATTTCCTGAGGCAGCAGTAATATAATAACCATCGGATTTTTTGAAAGCAACAAAGCTGCATTGCTCTTTTAAGGGTATGTTTTTGTAAAAGCACAGCATTGAATTAATCTGCTCTAAAACAATCGCAGAAAGCTTTGATATTGACTGTACCTCAAAAAGGTATGAGGATGCTTCAATGACCTTTTCCAACCCTTTTTTATTTAGATTGGTAAGATGAATGCTTTCATAAGCCCTAAGAGATGCAACAATAGTTGTAAACAGCTTCTGAGCCGTTAATTCGGTTTTTTCCTTGTAATCATTAATATCATAATCCACAATGACCCTTTTTTCAGGTGCTTGTCCAGGCTGACCTGTTCTTAGGATTATCCTTACTTCATGATTTTTTATTTCTTCCCTTATAAATTGTACAAGTTTGAGGCCTGAATCCTCTTCCTCCATTACAACATCGAGAAGAATTATTGCAAGATCAGTTGTTTGTTTTAACAATTCACGTGCTTCTTTTGCAGAATAGGCATCTATGAATTCTATTGCGACATTATTGAAGGCAAAGTCACTTAATACAAGCTTTGTTATGGTATGAACCTCATGGTCGTCATCAATTATCATAATTTTCCATTTTTTACCTTTATCCTCCAATGCCATATCATCAGTTGATTCATCGAAAAAATCCATATACTCGCTATCCATCAAAAGCTCATTATTTGCCATCGGATTTAATCACCTCTTTTTCCGGTATTCTGATAGTAAATGATGTACCTATTCCAGGTGTGCTTTTACACTTTATACTTCCCTTGTATTCATTAGTTATAATGTTGTATACAATATTAAGACCTAGTCCTGTTCCTCCATTGCCTCTTTTTGTGGTAAAAAAAGGGTCATATATTTTTTTTATATCATTTTCGTTTATTCCTCTTCCGTTATCACTGTATTCAATAATTATTTCACTGTTTTTCCGTGATACATTTATGATCATTGTACCTTCATCATTTTCCTCAAAGGCATGAACAAGGGAATTTACTATAAGGTTGGTTATTATTTGGGACAAACCGCCTGGTGATGTGTATATTTTTATATTCTCGTCACAGTTTATTATTATCTTGTGTTTGGTCTTTTTAATCTTGGGATTTAAACTGAGCAAAACTTCACTTATATAGTCCTTGATAACAAAGCTCCGTTTTTCTTCCATGGACTGATCTACAGCTATTTGCTTAAAACTTTTAACCAGATTTGAAGCCCTCGCTAAATTAATATTTAGAATTTTCAGTGTTTCCATGGTGGTATTAATATATTTTTCCATATCGCCTTTTTTTAACTTGCCATCTTCAAAAAGTTTTATTATTTCATTATTCTTTTCATCCAAGTAGGATGCTGCAGTAACACTAACACCTACAGGTGTGTTAACTTCATGGGCTATACCTGCAACAAGGCCTCCTAGAGCAGCCATCTTTTCAGAATGTATAAGTTGTTTTTGTGTTTGCTTCAGTGTTTCCAAGGCGATTTCCAGTTCAGTCTTAGCAACATCACGATCCATGGCTATGCCAAGAAGAGTAATGAGAACAACTGAAATATTGTATTTTAAAAGTGTAGTTATTTCATTGAACGGACTAATATATGACATGACTCCCCAGTTTCTGGTTGTTGAAGATATTGGCATTATCCAAATGACATCGTCACTATTAATGCTGTTTTTATCGGGCATCAGTTCTTGAGGAGGAAAATTTTCTATTTCACAATATATATCAATATTGTTATTATGATCAATTTTACTATATAAATTGTATATTGTGTTTATTTTTAAGCTGCTGTGTGCCGATTCATCCTCCCAGAGGCCTACACACTCCCATGAATAGTTATCTACCAGTTCGGGAAAAAGCTTCTTAATGCCTTCAATGTTTGAGGTAAGCAGCTTTGTACCTACATCTGAATTCTTGAAAAGATTATCCTCCAGATATTCAATAATAGAGTTTTTTTGTATAACGTCTTCCCTAGTGGTTTTTTTGTCATCATCAAAGACATAACTGCACCCGCAGGAATTTCTTTTTACAATGCTTGGCTTTATCAGTATCGTTCTCCCGCTATGAGATGTATTGCTTAATTCATCAATAATTGTTTCAACTGCAGTAACCCCTAAGAGAGGAATATTTTGATCCATTGATGTAAAGCTTGGATTATTGCTTTTTGAAATTGAACTATTGTCATAACCTACAACAGCTATATCCTTTGGAACAAACAACCCGGTATTCTTAAGCCCATCGATTGTACCGACTGCAAGGCCATCACTTGCAGCAAAAACAGCCGAAAATTCAATTTTATTTTTTATCCATAATTCTATAGCTTTTTTACCTTCTTTAGGTGTACCAGCATCTGCCCAATAAACCAAATTAGGATCATAGGGTATTTTGTTTAGTCTTAGTGTCTCTTTGTATCCTTCATAGCGATCAACCATGTCATCAATATCTTTCCAGCCTATAAAGCCGATCCTCCTATGTCCATGGGATATTATGTGTTCGACTGCTTCCTTTGCACCGTATACATTGTCGCTTTTTATAATTGTACAACTGCATTCACCTTTATATATGCCTATTGATACAACAGGTTTTCCAGTTGAAACCAATACATTTATATAATCCATGCCAGCACCTTCAGTAAGGATTATCCAACCGTCAATATGCTTAAGTGCCAATTGGTAGTAACTTTCCACCTTTTTTTTATCGGAGTAGAACTGGTTAATCATAAAGGTATTCAATACAAATAAATTGGCATTGTTTAATTTCGTGCCTTGGTGAACGCCAGCAAGCAATGCCCCATGGTAGTATCCTTCAGTATACTTTGTAATAACACCTATATTTAACCTTTCCGGCATATTTTGACCCTTTCTGATAACTTGGCTTATATTTATTTATCGTCATAATAACTGATTTTAAATATATTATTTCTAAATTCTTTTGAATTTTGCCTCTAAAAATTGGCTACAGATTAAGCACTTTATATTATCCTGTCACAGATGCCAGCGGCAGCTTTATTACAAACTTTGTTCCTTGTTTGTACTTGCTTTCACATTCTATACTTCCACCAAACTTCTGTTTTATTATATTGCTAATAATATTAAGGCCTAAGCCTGAACCGTCACTACCTTTTTTAGTTGTGAAGAAGGGTTCAAATATTTTTTCAAAAACTTCAGCTTCCATTCCTTTTCCATCATCCTTATATTCAATTAACAAGTTGCCTTCATTCTTTTCAAATTTAATTGTTATTTCTCCAGATTCCTCTTCATCATAAGCATGCATTACTGAGTTCAAAACAAGATTTGTTATAATTTGGGACAATTGTCCCGGATTACAAATCAGCTCCAATCCCTCAGAACATTCTAAATTTACTTTAATATTCTTCTTTTTTAATTTTGAATTAAGGCTGAGAATAACATCATTTACATATTCTCTTACATTAAACGATCGTTTTTCATCGATTGTGTTATCCACAGCAATCTGCTTGAAACTTTTAATTAGGTTTGATGCTTTTTGCAGGTTCATTATCAATATCTTTACGCACTCACTGTTTTTTTCCAGAAACTTTGTGAGATCTGTTTTTGTAAGTTTGTTTGTTTCAAACAGCTGTTTAAGCTGAACTGTATTGCTTTCCATAAAGGTTGTGGCAGTTACTCCAACACCTATAGGATTGTTTATTTCATGGGCAACACCTGCCACCAGACTTCCCAGGGAAACTAGCTTTTCAGATTCAATAAGCTGTTCCTGAGTTCTTTGTAAATTGTTCAAAGCCTCCTTCAAATCCGTCAATGCCAGATCCCTGTCGATGGAAACGCCAAGGAGATTATAGAGCACCATGTGCATATCATATACATAAAGACTTGATTCTACGTATATCTTTGACACATATGCCATAGCACCTATATCCTTTTTTTCTGTTGAAATAGGTACAATCCATATTACATCATCTTCATGCAGTTCATAGTCAAGCATTAATCCTATTGGAGGAAAACTCTCCAAGTTACACTCAATGTTTTCATCCTTCCGTTCATTTTTTATTTTATCAACAATGGTTTGGATAACCATACCGTATTTTGAGTCATTATCCTTTAATAAACCGTAGCAGAACCATGTATATTCGTCGACTATTTCAGGGATGAGCTTAATAATCTGATCAATATTCAAAGAAAAAAGCTTTGCACCGAAATCTGAGTTTTTGTACATTACATCTTGAAGCCGCTCAATCATTGATCTTTTATATTCAATGTTCTCTTTTGTAGGAATATCATCCTTTTTTTGTATAATATTACAACCGCAAGATTCCCTAATTATGAAATCTGATTTTATCAGTATGGTTTCAATCTCTAGACCCTTCTTATTTATATTTTTTAATATTGCTTTGCCAGCCTCAATTCCCATATTGTATGTATTCTGATCAACACTGGTAAGGGATGGTTTAAATAAGCTGGATTTATCATTATTATCATACCCAATAACTGCAACATCCTCCGGTACATGAACGTTGCATTCTTTCAGGCCATCTATAATTCCAAAAGCAAGATAATCGTTGGCAGCGAAAACCGCAGTAAAATCAACACCCCGTTCAAGCATTTTCACAGCAACTTCTTTTCCTATAGCGGGCATAGGATCGTCTACATCATACACAAGACTTTGATCAAACAAACCGTATTCTTCAAGAGTCTTCCTATATCCTGAATATCTCACAGTCATATCATAAACTCCATTGCACCCTACATAAGCAATTCTTTTATGTCCATGTGATAAAAAATGCTCTACTACCTGTTTTGCACTATTAAAGCCATCATCGATTAAAGTAGTGCAATTATATTGGTTTGGTTTGTGTGCAACAAGTACAACAGGCTTTCCCATTTGTATAAGCTTTATTTTATACGTCTCGCTCACACCTTCAGTAAGAATTATCCACCCGTCAATATGATCAGAGGATATTGGAAAAAAATCCGTATCCCCCTTAACATCCAATCTGAATTTATCCAGCATATATGTATTTACAACAAAAAGCCTGGCATTCTCTATTTTTAGGGTTTTATGTATGCCTTTTATCAAAGATCCGAAATAAAAATTCTCAACATATTTGGTTATAACCCCAATATTCAAACGTTTTTTATTCATAGCCATATTTCCTTTCAAAAGGCATTCTTGATTAAATTTATTTCTCTGACAGCCAGACTCTTGTTTTCCATTATTATCTCAACTATGTCGAATCTTAAGTTATTATCGTGCAATCTATGTTGGTTTATGTAAATATATGCAACTTTTCTAATCCTATCCTGCTTTCTTTTATTTACCGCCTCAGCGGGAGTGCCGAATAATAGGCTTCTTCGAGATTTAACCTCCACAAAGCAGATATAATCCTTTTCCCGGGCAATAATGTCTATTTCTCCATGTTTTCCAGCCCTGAAATTTATATCTAAAATTATATATCCGCAAGTTTCAAGGTAACTTGCTGCAATTTTTTCATTTGTGCTTCCGATCAGCCTCTTATTTATTTTTTCCATTAGCCTCACCATATCCGCTATCAATAGACCCGACAAATACAAGTATTTCGGCAACCACCTCATATAGCTCGGGTGGTATTTCATCTCCTAAATTAAGGGCATTTAGTGCATGAGCAAGCTGTGCGTTCTCATATACAGGCACATCATTCTCCACTGCTCTCTCTACTATTTTTTCTGCAATCTCTCCTTTTGCCAATGCTACAATTTTAGGTGCACTGTTCTCTCCCGGATTATATTTTAGTGCTGCCGCTTCCTTTATTTTTTTTTGCTTTTTATCCATTGTTTCCCCCTATTGCTAAGGCATGATTGAAAAATTACTTCCGCTTTTGAGCGGGTGTTCACGAGTTAAGTCAACACATGAGAGAAATTTATAGCGGAAGTTATTTTTTGATCATGACTAAACTTTAAAATCAATAGTTCCTCTTTTAGCCATGTCTTTATTCATAACTTGATTAACATTGATAAAATTAACATCCTCTTCAACCACCCGGCATTTAAGATCAACCAGGTTATACCCCTTCTCTCTGAGGCTCTTGTATAAGATGCTGTAGCTTGTCTTCACAAAGTCTCTGACATCAATGCTGCTAACAATCATATTAACGCTAATATTCTTTTTATTGAGGCTGATTAAGGAATCAACCTTACCGATATTGGTAGTATCAAGGGAAATATAGGCAGTTGCATTGTTCGGGTCAATCTTATTTTTGCCCCCGTTTTTCTTTAAAACATATATCTCACAATTGGTATTTTGATCGATCAGCTTAACAGGTATTTGAAGAAATGTACTGTGGCTATTGAGCTCATTCATAAACCTGATCATATTTTGCATATTTTCGGTTTTGCCAATAATCTGATCTTTCATAGGACTATCTGAGGCTGCTGCCGTATCCCTTATTATCTCAAGAACGTTATTTATATCCTTATACAGATTTTTAGCATGGAGATCATCCTTTAAGGTTTCAGAATCGATTCTTACAAAGAGCGAATTGAAAATTTTACTTATAACCTTATTTTCCCTGTCACTGCTACCTGTTCCATGCAAGTTTTTAGTTTCTTGAGATCCGGTGGAATCGGTGCCATTTGTTTTTGTTTTTTCAAACAAGCTTTTCATATCTCTAATGAAGTCATCTATTTCCAGCTGGGTAAATTTGATATCAATGCCTTTGTTTTCTCCATTAATCTTTTTTCCATCCTGATAAGAAGCACTGCCATCAGCAATTTTATCATCATTGGCTATATTGGATAAATCCAGGTTTGACATACTTCCTTTTATATAGTCTTTAATTTTATTTAAAAGAGCTTCCGAATCCCCTTCAATGGATCCCTGAATCAGTTTTGAAAGCCCTTCAATTTCACCATCCGTAAGCATATTCAATGGATTTTTTAAGGATGAATCAGCGGAAGTTTTTGTGTTCTCAATAAGCTTTTTAATATCAATAGGTATATTAGTACCTGTATTTGTTTGAGCCTTATTGTGCACATTAGAATTCAAACCGGTATTCTTAGAAAGATTGGCTTCAATTTTCTCCAACAGTTCAGGGTCGCCCATACTTTCAAGAAGTCCTTGCAAGCTGTCCAGGCTCTTACCCATCTTGGTACTGCTGTCTGATAATGAGTTTAATGCAGAGATATTTTTTTCCCCTATGCTGAAATTATTGGCAGCAAGAAAAGCGGCCTTTAATGGAGACAAATTTTTAAAGAATTTTAATGAATCAAATATGTTTTTAAATACATCTTTGTTTATTGAAATGTTATTTGATTTGATGGCATTTGCTATTTCCATGTTTTTTTCATCAGGCTTGATATCCATGGAAAGAAGTGCTGCCTTTATATTTTCGCTGTCGGACTTTTGGACATTGGTTTTAATTGTCTCAATAAACAGCTGGTTATCGGTTTTATTTTTTACTATAAAGTCCACCAACTGGCCTTGCTCCAGATCCAGAGGAATCATTGAGGCAGCCTTAATTAAAGAGCCGTCGGATAGCTTTAAAATAAGCTCATTTTCCGATATTCCCATTACTCTGGCTTTCAATGAATCACCCACATTGAGTTTTGAAAGAATCTCGTCAATATTGGTAACAGAAGCAGCTTGGATATTATTAAAATGAGTAACCCTCATAATCCACCCTTAAGGTAAGTAACGACTAAAATATTACTTACCCTAAAGGTGAAGTTATGCTTTAGTCATTACAAAATTTTTAGTAAAGCTTACTCTATGTATCGGACAAATTCCAAATTTCTTTATAGCTTCTATATGCTCCTTTGTTCCATATCCCTTGTGATTTGCAAAGCCGTATTCCGGATACTGGTTATGCATCTGGGCTATAAGCCTGTCCCTGGTTACTTTTGCCAGAACCGATGCAGCTGCTATTGAAACGCTTAAGGCATCTCCGCCTATGATGTTCAGCTGTCTCATCCCCACATTTTTTAATTTGACTGCATCAATTAAAAGCAGTTCAGGCTGGGGGCCTAGCTTATTTATTGCCTCCTCCATTGCTTTTATGGTGGCATTTAAAATGTTTATATCATCTATACATTTCTCATCTGCCATACCTATACCGTAAGACAAAGCATTTTTTATTATGATATCGTACAATTTTTCTCGTTTCTCGTGGGAAAGCTTTTTTGAATCATTGAGCCCTTCAATGAAGATATCCTGAGGAAGAATAACTGCAGCGGCAACAACTGGACCTGCCAGCGGCCCCCTTCCGGCCTCATCTACACCGGCAATAATTTTAATTCCTTTTTTATATGCATCCTTTTCATAGACGCACATTGTATCATATCTGGCTTTTTCCTTATCAAATGCATCCTTCTTTTTTTGGTATTTGACAATTAGCTTATCAAGGGACATACCGGTTTCTTCCCTTATATTATACAGCTTCTTAAGGGCTGCTTCTGCATCAAGCTCCTTAACCAAAAGCTCAATATCCTTAATCTTCATCCTGGCTGCCATTTTCATCACCTTCTTCTATACATTCTTCTTTTATATTACCTTCATCCAGGCTGCCTTCTTTCGTATTACCTTCATCCTTGCAGACTTCCTTTTCAGACCGAACATCATCAGCTTTTTCCAATGATATTCTGCCTATTTTTCCGCCTCTGAACTCATCTAAAACAATGGCAGCAATCCTGTACAGATCAATTTCTCCACCTGAAATAAGGCATCCTCTTTTTCTGCCTGCCAGAGTAAGCAGATCAAGACCTGATCGGTCATCCAATTGCTCCAGCTTGTATCTTGCAGCAAGCTTATCAGGGTATGTTTCTTTAAGCTTTTCCATAAGTGCAGCTGCTACCTCTGCTATATCGTAAATATCATCTTTTATAGCCCCGGTAAATGCCAGGTTTGAGCCAACCTCCATGTCGTCAAACTTTGGCCAGAGAATACCCGGGGTATCCAAAAGCTCAATTTTCTCATTTATTCTGATCCACTGCTTTCCGCGAGTGACACCGGGTCTGTCTCCGGTAACAGCACTGGCCTTGCCTGCGATTTTATTTATAAAGGATGACTTTCCTACATTGGGCACACCTACAACCATGGTCCTAACCGACCTGAACACATAGCCCTTTTGCTTTTGCCTGTCCATTTTGTCCTTAACAGCATCGTTTACCATGGCTTTCAGCTCATTTATTCCAGTGCCCTTTATTGAGTCAATAAATATACAGGTATAGCCCATCGATTTCAAATGTTTCAGCCAGTCCCTAGATACTTTTTCATCCGCAAGGTCCGACTTGTTAAAGGCCATTATACGGGGTTTACCTTTTATTATTTCATCTATCTCGGGATTTTTGCTGCTTCTAGGTATTCTTGCATCTAGAAGCTCAATTACTACATCTATCATTTTTAAGTTTTCTGCCAGGAGCCTTCTTGTTTTTGCCATATGCCCCGGAAACCATTGTATATTCATTGTCTCCTCCGTAAATTTACTAATGTCGTTTATCTTTCTATTTTAATATTCCCATTTTGTCCATAGGATATATCCTATATACAGCTTTGCCTTTTACTTGATCAATATCAATAAGCCCTATCATTCTTGAATCTGAACTCATTTCCCTGTTGTCTCCAACCACAAACAGCTTACCCTCAGGTATACTGTCTATTGGAAACTCAAGCCCTTGATATACGTAAGTCCTTCCAATTGCATAGGGTTCAGACAGTCTATTTTGATTGATATATATAGCACCGTCCCTTATGTCAACCCTATCACCCGGAACTGCTATTACCCTTTTTATGTAATCCTCCTCACCCTGTTTAGGTATAATATCCCTTACAACTGGTATCTTATCCGCAAAAGGAATAACAGAACCTGTTCCTTCTTTGTGTTTAAATACAACTATGTCGCCCCTTTCAGGAAAAGATATTGAATAGCCCAGCTTATAAACAATAAGACGTTGTCCGGAAAACATGGTATTTTGCATTGAAGGTCCGTCAACCGTCACAAACTCAAAAACATAGCCCCTGACTAGCAGAGATATGAACAAAGCAAGTATAATTATGCCTATCCACTGAATCACATTTTTTACAGCAGGCATATTTTCCCCTGATTCATCTATTTTACTTTTTTCTTCATTATAATCTTGATTATTTTCCATAAGAAATCCCATCTTTATCAATAGTTATAAGATCAAAATCACTTCAGGTATGTTTTATATTTCTTATTGTCGCGATAATTGTGGCGTAGCATACTTCATAATCTTTTATATATCAAAAAAAGGACTTTCGTCCCTTTTTTTAATTTGTATTTTAATAAATTAACCGATTCTTTCCTTAACCTTTGCAGCTTTTCCTAATCTTGCACGCAGGTAGTAAAGTTTTGCTCTTCTTACTTTACCTCTTCTAACTATGTCGATATGGTCGAGCTTAGGTGAATGAACAGGGAAGATTCTTTCAACACCTACACCATAAGATATTCTTCTTACAGTGAAAGTCTCCTTTAATCCTTCGCCTTTTTTACCGATTATAGTACCTTCAAAAGCCTGAAGTCTTTCTTTATTTCCTTCTTTAACCTTTACATGTACTCTTACTGTATCTCCAACATTTAATTGTGGAAGGTCAGTCTTTAATTGTTCTTTTTCAATCGCCTTAATTATATCCATTTTTTCGTCCTCCTCCCTTGCCTAGACGTTCTTGCACCATATTGCAGCGGACCGTCCGTAATACACACTAGGGTATTATAACATAAACTTGTACTTATGTAAATAATAAATTTAAAATTCATATGATAAAAATGGTCTACTATCAGATATTTCCCTTACTCATTAAATCAGGCCTCTTCTTAAGAGTCCTTTCAATTGACTGCTCTTTTCTCCATTTTTCAATATTTGCATGGTGTCCGGACAGAAGTATATCTGGAACCTTTCTTCCCATAAACTCATAAGGTCTTGTGTATTGGGGATATTCAAGCAGTCCGTTGTAATGGGACTCTTCTGTAAATGAATCCTCACTAGAAAGAACTCCCGGTACCAGGCGGCTGACACAGTCAATAACCACCATAGCAGGCAGTTCTCCTCCTGTAAGAACATAGTCGCCTATTGAAATCTCTTCATCAACTATTTCCTCAATAATCCTTTCATCAATTCCCTCATAGTGGCCGCATAATAGCACCACATGCCCATGCCCATTAATCTCCTTGGCTATTTGCTGGTTAAACACCCTTCCCTGAGGCGACATGTATATAGTCCAGGGCTTATATCCCACACTGTCTGCAATGGACATAAAAGCATCATAAATAGGCTGAACAGTCATTACCATACCACTTCCTCCTCCGTATGGATAGTCGTCAACCTTTTTATGCTTGTTGGTGGAAAAATCCCGTATATTTATGGTGTTAATCTCAATGATTCCCTTTTCCCTTGCATTCCCTATTATGCTGTCAGACATAACCAAATTAAAAGATTCGGGAAAGAGGGTCAAAACATCAAATCGCATGGCAGTACAACCCTTCTTTGTAGATACTGAACAGAAATTTAGCTTTATCTATATATATCAAGGAGTCCGTCAGGAAGTTCCACTTTCATAAATCTATCCTCAATGGATACTTCCTTGATAACGCTTTTTAGGGCCGGAATAAGAATCTCTTTATTTTCAGCAGTTTTTACTACATAAACATCATTGCTTCCGGTCTGAATCACATCCTTCAGTACTCCAAGCCTGTTGCCATCAAGCTCAAAAACCTCCAAATCAATAAGATCACAGATAAAGTATCTACCTTCAGGAAGCTTCACTGCATTTTTTCTGTCAACATATATAAACATCTCTTTTAGCTTTTCAGCATAGTTCATATCAACAGACTCTTTAAATTTTATAATAACAGTATTTTTAAAATACTTTACATTTTCAATGTTAAATATATCTTTTTTATTATCGGTGCCGACAAATACCTCTTTTAAATCGTCATACCTTCTAGGATCGTCTGTCAGGGGGATAACCTTAACCTCGCCCCTTATCCCATGGGTATTCACTATTTTTCCAACCTGCAGATATTCATTCATAAGCTTTCTCCTCTAGTGGACTAATATTAAGTGGTGCAGCACACACATGACTAAATAAAACACTTTAGACCTGTAAGAGGCCTAAAGTGTTTGACTGTATTAGAATATATGAAGTTAATCCTCAACAGTTCATACAGGCTATTTTATTGGATTATATCAACTTCAACTCTTTTGTTTTCCTTCACTGCTGCAGATTTTACAACAGTTCTTATTGCCTTAGCAATTCTTCCTTGTTTTCCAATTACTTTTCCCATATCATCCTTTGCTACCTTGAGCTCAAGAATAATGGACTGTTCGCCCTCAACTTCATTTACTGAAACCATATCAGGCTCATCAACAAGAGATTTTGCTATGAATTCAAGTAGTTCTTTCATTGTACGACCTCCAAATATCCTACACATATGCACATATATGGAGTAGCCCCTTATATGTAGCAGAAACCACTGGCTAATATTTTATAAAGCTTAGATAACGCCTGTCTTTTTCAGCAATGACTTAACTGTATCAGTGGGTTGAGCTCCATTTTTTAACCACTTCTGAGCTTTTTCACTGTCTATGTTAATCTGAGCTGGTTCTGTTATAGGGTTATAAGTACCAATCTCTTCAATAAACCTTCCATCTCTAGGATATCTAGAGTCAGCAACAACTACTCTGTAGAAAGGACTTTTCTTAGCACCCATTCTTTTTAATCTCATCTTAACTGCCACGTTTTTCACCTCCTTTAAAAACTACAATCATATACCGCCCGACATGCAAATAGTTTGTGCCAGTACAGGGTATTATATTTATTTTAAAAATTATAAGCTGTTATTTAGAAAGGCATACGGAATCTTCCCTTTCCTTTTTTACCGTGTTTACCCATATCACCCATAACCTTCATGAGCTTTTTCATTTCTTCAAACTCTTTCAGGAGCTTATTAACTTCCTGAATGGTTGTACCGCTTCCAAAGGCAATTCTTTTTCTCCTGCTGCCGTTTAATATGCCTGGGTCCTGTCTTTCCTGTCTGGTCATTGACTTAATAATGGCCTCTACCCTTCCCATTTTCTTTTCATCCAGACCAGCACCCTCTAACGCCTTTGTATTAACACCTGGCAGCATCCCTAATATCTGGGATAGGGGTCCCATCTTTTTTATTTGCTGCATTTGGTCTAGAAAATCCTCAAACGTAAACTGCATGGTTCGCATTTTCTTTTCAAGCTCAAGTGCCTTCTTTTCATCAAAAGCCTCCTGGGCTTTCTCAATAAGGCTTAACACATCTCCCATGCCGAGAATTCTTGATGCCATTCTGTCTGGGAAAAAGGGCTCCAAATCACTTAACTTTTCACCCATACCGGCAAACTTAATGGGTTTTCCTGTTACCGCCTTAACAGATAAGGCTGCTCCACCTCTTGTATCACCGTCGAGCTTTGTAAGAATTATGCCGTCTACTCCAAGCTTTTGATCGAAGCTCTGTGAAACATTTACTGCATCCTGACCCGTCATTGAGTCAATTACCAGCAAAATTTCCTGCGGCATAACCGCTTTTTTGATGCCTACAAGCTCATCCATAAGCTCTTCGTCAATATGGAGACGTCCAGCAGTATCTATAATAACAAGATCGTATAATTTGAGTTTGGCATGCTCTATAGCTGCTTTTGCTATCTCAACGGGGCTAACCTTATCTCCCATATTAAATACCGGGATATTAAGCTGTCCGCCGACAACCTCCAACTGCTTGATGGCCGCAGGCCTATAAACGTCACATGCTACCAATAAAGGCTTTTTAGCATTCTGCTTTCTAATTAGGTTTGCCAGCTTTCCTGAAGTAGTGGTTTTACCCGACCCTTGCAAACCAACCATCATAAAAATAGTAGGAAGCTTGGGTGAAAATGTAACTTTGCTTGATTCACGTCCTAAAAGCTCTATCAGCTCTTCATGAACAATCTTTATTATCTGCTGGCCCGGGGTAAGACTATCTAATACATCCTGCCCTACAGATCTCTCTGAAACCTTTGCTATAAAGTCCTTTACCACTTTAAAGTTGACATCGGCTTCCAAGAGAGCCAGCTTTATCTCCCTCATCATTTCCTTTACATCTTTTTCAGTAACTCTGCCTTTTCCTCGAAGCTTGTTAACCGCTTCCTGTAACTTTCCTGACAATCCTTCGAATATCATATATCAAAACTCCTCTAGATTCTGTTGATTATGAATTCAACGCCTTCTTGTATCTTGTCGATACTCTCTTTACCATTTATATCGAGCTTATCTATGTTTATGCACTTTAATAATTCAAGTATTTCCACTGCTTTTCTTTTTTGCTCTGTAAATTTCTGCAAAAGACCTAATTTGTCTTCAAACTCATAAAGTATCGCTTTACCGCGTTTTATGTTGTCATGAACTGCCTGTCTGCTTACACCAAGCTCCTCGGCAATCTCCCCAAGGGAATAGTCGTTGTTGTAATGCATATCCAGAATTTCCATTTGACGCTCGGTAAGGAGCTGTCCATAAAAATCCATCAATAACCCTATTTCAAATACATTATTCATATTATTCAATCCTTAGTCATGATAGCAAAATCATGAAATGATTTTGTTATCCTTGATAGGTGTAAAGCAAAAATACTTTA
This sequence comes from Pseudobacteroides sp., assembly GCF_036567765.1. NCBI lineage: Bacteria > Bacillati > Bacillota > Clostridia > Eubacteriales > Oscillospiraceae > Pseudobacteroides > Pseudobacteroides sp. The sequence continues at coordinate 3,497 of NZ_DATCTU010000076.1, read as the reverse complement.
CACCTAATTTTAGTGTACTGATTCTGATTTGTCAAGAAAAACTTTATTTTTCTTCGTATTTTTCTCCACTCTTTGGATCCTTGGAGTATTTATGGTCAAATACCGCTTCTGCAATTTGCCCATATGCCCAATGGTCTGCCGAAACATCTGTAAACTGTAAAGTTTTACCTGAAAGTGGTCCCCTAAAAAGCATTCTGTTTATCATTGTAATTGCCTCAGCCCTCTTTATCTGGTTCCTTGGATAAAACTTTCCGCCGCTTCCAACAACTATCTTGGACCTGTACAACTCCTCAACATACTGTCCCGACCAGTCATCCTTGGTATCACTGAAGAAAAAGTCCTCTTCGTCAATGGAGGACTCCTCCATACCAAGACATCTACATATGACGGCTGCAAGCTCGCCCTTTGTAATAAAGGCATCGGGTTTAAATTTTGTTGGAGTAGCCCCTTTAAAAAATCCGCTCTTCGTTGCAGCATTAACCTCTCTAAATGCCCAATGACTCTTGCCTACATCAGTGAAAATCTGCTCATTTGAGGATAAATCAAGGTTCAAAACCCTGGCTATTATGGATGAAATCTCGGCCCTAGTAATAGGTTTTTCAGGCCTGAAAGTATTATCCGGATATCCGTTAATATACTTCTTATGGCTTCCAAGTGCCGCCTTTTTCGCATAAAGCAATACCTTCAATATGGATTTGTTGTCATCCTCAGTATTATCCTTAGAGTTGGTGCTGGTGATGTTGGCGTTGATTACGGTTTCCTTATCTGTACCATCAAACGAATCAACCTTTACAGTATATTTTACGGTACCTTCCTGATTGCCCTTTAGAGCCCCCAAATCCCATGTAATTTTATTTCCTGCAACAATACCGCCGGTGCTTTCGACATAAGTTGTGTTTCCCGGTATGTCTGAAGAAAGCTTAACGTTGCTGACCTCAGTAGCAAGCCTGTTTCTATAGTGGATTGTAAACACAATGTTCTGATTGGCATCGTATGTTGCCTTGTCGGAACTCAATGCCAAAGAAAGATCGCTCGGTATAGTCTGAGGCACTGTAGGTACCGGCTGCAGTACAGGGTTTGATGATGCCGGTGGTATGTATGGTGCTACATATGGTGTCGCTGTAGGTGTTGGGGTACCTGACACTTTAGATGTAGCCGTTATTGTCGCTGTTGCCTTAGTCGGTGTTGATGTTGGTGTTGATGTTGGTGTTGATGTTGCCTTAGTTGGGGTTGATGTTGCTTTAGTTGGGGTTGGGGTTGATTGAGCCTCATACCAGAGATTTTTATTAGGAATTATTTCTTTCGCCAGACCGTTATTTGAAGACCATGATAACTCAACACTTGCTTGGCCGCCTTGTTCAAAATACTCTAATCTGATAGCATACTTTTTGCCTTCTTCCAACCTTATAGGATCACTGTTTTTTTCTATGGCTGCATGTATTGTCCAATCATCTATAATTGGATTTGTATTGCCGTCCAAGTACAACCTAACTCCATCATCTGCTTTTGTGTAAAATGTATACTCTGCAGTGGAACTTGGTATAACATACCCTTCCCATACAACTGAAAAATTGTCCACGGGTACCTTAATATTAAAAATATCATTACCCCAGTCAAACTTTATCTGTTTGGCTAAGCTTGTATATACATGGTTTTTAAAATATTTATTCCCATCGTTGTCATCATAATACTTTCCTAAAAGACCATTCTGACTTTGAACAGGTGTTTCAGCAGGAGTGACAGTGGGAGTGGCAGTTGGTGTATTGGTGGGTGTATAAGTTGGTGTATTACTTGGCTTTTTTGTTGGTGTATTAGTGGGTGTATTTGTTTCAATTACAGTAATCCTCCCATTCTTTCCTTCCATAGGACTCAAAGGCTTAGGATTCACATATAAGTTACTAACAGTTAAATTTGAGCTTTTTCCGTCCAGTATTTCAAACTTGATAGTGGCAATATTGTCTTCTTTTTTAATATCATCACTGTTTCCATCATCTAAATTGTACTCAAATCTTATTGAACCATCAGGTTTGTTGGTAATTTTAAAATCCAATTTAATACTCTGATCTTCATTTTCCAAATGAATCTCCTGACCTTCATATTGTAAAATTTTGTTGTCATAACCAAGGTCAAAGGAAAACTTACTAATATTGCGAGTTGGCAAATTAGAAAACCAAATTGGCACTTCGACAATATCTTTCACCTTTCCTTCTACTGAACCAACATTAAGATAATGGGGACCCGGGCCTCCATAAGTATTAACCGGTAGATAAACCAGCATATTAAACAGCACAAGCATTAAACATATTAACTTTTTTACATTAGAATATCTCTTGCTGGAATTTGAATTGCCGTAATCAGTAAGAAACATAAAAATAATCATCCTCCCCAAAAAAACTTTGATAAAAAATATTTAAAGATCATCAACTAAGTATTTTAGCTGTAACCATCTTTATTATATATAAGTGCTATTATGAATAAAATATATGAATATTATATCAAATAAGACAAAAATATGTAAACCTTTTTTCACATTTATATCCTTAAATACGAGATACTGTGTCACTCAGACTTCCCCTTGGGATGTATCCAATGGGACAAGAAATTTATCAGAAAAGATGCTTACAAAATGAAAATGGGAGTTCAGGCTCCCAAGATAAGTAAAATCATAATTTAATTTTACAAAATGTTTCTATAATTATTTTAATTTAGATGTTGTGTCGTTTCAATGTCCTTTCTTGGTATAATATGAACAAAATTGTTTTTAAGTTTCGAAAAATATAAAAAATCCACCCTTTTCACAAACTAAGAGTTTTTATAATTAGTGTTGCAAAAAATTTTCAACAAAAAGTCAATGTAAATTCATTACTGGTATAGCTTGCACCCATAAGAAAATAATGGGTAGTGCAAGAGAAAAAGAGAGTGACCTCTTAAGGCTGAACACTATAAAATTTAAAAACTTAATACGATTAATCTACTTTATACAACTGCAGAACTGCTTCAAATTCTTGTTTCCAATTAAATCGTTTTCGCCCGCATTCAGGAGGAGGCCTCTTAGGAGCCAAGTCCTGTTGAAGTTGTGAAAGAGAGTTCCAAAGTCCACCTGCAATAAGCCTTACTGTCTTTAAGAAGTCATATTTTGTTCCAACCAGCATATGCATTAGCTTTAGGAGACAAAACAATATAAGAGCACAATACACTTGGATTAGTACGGCATTAAAGCTTGTTCCAAAGAATTTTTTAATCTTAAGATGTTGCTTGATCCATTTAAAGAATGTTTCAATCCTCCATCTTAAGCGGTATATTTGGGCAATTTCCTCAGCAGTAAGGTCAAAACGGTTTGTAACAATATTAAATATTTCTCCGTTTGAGGAGTCAATTACCTGGATAATCCTTAATGAATGCTGCATTTGAGTACTTTGGCAACCGAGAATGACTTCCTTATCAGCTAAAACAGTGCTTTCTTTAGAGAGAATATTTTCATTTAACACCGTTATTAT
>NZ_DATCTU010000075.1 GCF_036567765.1 Pseudobacteroides sp. | reverse complement strand
CATGATGCCTATCAGATTGATTAAACGCATTTAGCATGCTTGTTTTCTTTCTCTTCTCTTAAATTCTGTATCTAGCGATCTCTTCAATGTTCCTAGCGGTAAAGAACTTGATTTTCATACATATCAATGCTATGCTTACATTGGTTCATTTTATGTGACCTCGTTTTTATCTAGATAAAAAGTGATAAATCTATTACATTTGTCTGTCGCAAATCCCGTTGAGCCGTTCGTTATTTGCTCCGCCGAATGTAAGATTTTTAACACTTTTAATTTAGATAAAATCCTTAGCAATAAACTCACTATCATCAGTAAATCCATATTACCAAAATCTATAGGCAAATTTTTTATTTAAGAGGAGGAGTTATTATGTACAAGAAACCTAAGAAAAAGGTTTTCTTAGCATGGGCATTAATAGTACTTATATCTTTAATGCCTGTCATGAATGCTGCCAGTGTTGTACCTACAGATGGAATTAAGTATGAATTTGAGAAAGGTGTCCACAATGGTGCCCAAATTTATACCGACTATGTAGGTAAAACCGACGATGGCCTGACATTCGACCTTAGCGGGGCATCCTGCAGCTTTATCGGACAGAAAGGGACAAGCACTTCTGTCAATGTTGAAATTGATGAAGCAGGTCTTTATGAATTAATAGTCCGCTATGCACAGCCCTATGACAAAAACAAAAAAGTTCAGTATCTTAATGTTAACGATTCCAATCAAGGTGAGGTAAGCTTTGCATACACACTTGGCTGGAAGGAAATTTCAGCGGGTATTGTAAAGCTCAACAAGGGTGCAAACAATGTTGAGTTTGAAAGCTATTGGGGGTATACTTATTTCGATTACCTTATCGTTAAGCCTGCAGACGAAAACATACGTAACCTTAATGTGCCTAAAACATTGGTAAACCCTAATGCTACCAAAGAAGCCAAATCGCTTATAAGCTATCTTGCCGATGTTTATGGAAAGCATATACTTTCAGGGCAGCAAGAGCTTTGCGGTTCACACAACTATGAAGGTTCCGAGGCTGAATTTACTTACATAAAGGAAAAAACCGGGAAAATGCCTGCGGTAAGAGGCTTTGACTTCATGAATTTCAGAGGAAACGGCCTTTTGTGGGACGATCTCTGTGCCGAGCGTGTTATTGATTGGTATAAAAATAAGAACGGAATTCCCACAGTCTGCTGGCACTGGTTCTCTCCAGGTAATATAGGTAAAAAAGCTGATAACAGCTTTTACACTGAAAGTACCTCCTTCAGCATATCAAAGGCTTTGACTCCCGGTACGGCAGAAAACAAGGCACTCCTTAGCGATATCGACTTTATGGCAGGAAAACTTAAGCAGGTTCAGGACGCAGGAGTACCTATATTGTTCAGACCTCTCCATGAGGCAGAAGGAGGTTGGTTCTGGTGGGGTGCCGAAGGACCTGAGCCATGCGTTAAACTATATAGGCTCCTCTATGATAAATTTACAAACGAGCACAAGCTTAATAACCTTATCTGGGTGTGGACTTCATATACTTACGATACATCACCTAAATGGTTCCCAGGTGATGATGTTGTTGATATTGTAGGTTATGACAAGTACAATGCCAAGGATGGGCTTCCCAACGGAAGTGCAATTTCCTCTACCTTCTTTAGCCTGGTGAAGCTTACGGGTGGTAAAAAGATGGTTGCTATGAGTGAAAACGATACAATCCCCAGGGTCGGAAATCTTACAAATGAAATGGCCGGATGGCTCTATTTCTGCCCCTGGTACGGCTGGTGGCTTACTGGAGAACAAAACAATCCGGTTGCCTGGCTGACTGAAATGTATAAGAGCGAATACTGTATAACCTTGGATGAGCTACCTGACCTTAAAACTTATCCTACTTCAGGATATACTTCATCACCATCTTCATCGCCATCTTCAGCTACCCCAACTCCTACATCAGGAACGGGGTATAAGGTATCGGGATATGTAGCTCCTGACATTAACACATCTTCCCCTTCCTCTTTAAAAGCAGGATTTACTGTTAAGTTAGGAGAACTCACAGCAAAGACGGATGAAAACGGTCATTTTGAAATCAATGCTCCCTCAGGACTGGGTAATACAACAATCTTGATCAGTAAATCCGGGTACCTGTCTTTTGAAAAGAGCATTTCGGTAACAGGTAATAAGCAGATTTCTTCAAGCAATGCACCGATATATATGTGGGCCGGAGACCTGAATAAGGAGGGTGCCGGAGACGGTGCGATAAATATGTCCGACATAATGGAGCTTGCAAAGTGCTTTAATACTGTAGAAGGAGATGCAAAGTATATTTCCAACTGTGACTTTAACATGGATTCTTCGATAAACATGAGCGATGTAATTACAATTGCAAAACACTTTAATGCAACATCCTTAAACTATCCTGATATAAAATAACGGTAAAGATTAATAATTAAGGGGTTACCACAAAATATCTTAGCCACTAAATGTTCCGGCTGAAGAGTTGTTTTGCGGTAACCCTTTATTAATTGTCGTCACATAGCTTTGTACATGATGGTTAACAGCTTTACATCCAACAATAATTGTAACTTATTGCCCAATTATGCAATTGTTCCGATTTGTACAAATTGATATAATAGGCATAATATTGGCAATAGTATAGCTTTTTGTTTTTATTAATTATATCAGGCAGCTATATTTTTATATAAATAATGGAACAGGAGGTGTAAATTCTTTTTTACGGCATGCATAATTTAATATTTTTTACATGAAAAAGGGGGAATTAGTATGTTTAAAAAATTGACAATAGCAGGAATGGCACTATTTACCTTTATGGCAGTAAAGGTATCTTGTAACGCAGGTGAACTCCTTCAGACCACAAATTTTAGAAGTGGAGTAAGCTTGCCATGGGTATTGGAAGAAAGCAATGAAAATAATGCCTACTCTTTTGTCAAAAATGAAAAGTATGTTGTCCATATGGATATGAAAGGATATAATAAGTGGGATGTACAGATTAAACACAAAAACATTACGCTTCAAACAGGACATCAATATACTGTGAAATTTTCCGTCACCTCAGACAAGTCTACCAAGTTTTATGCAAAAATAGGTGACAGCGGCGAACCTTATGGGGAAGCATGGAATAACAATTGGAACCCATTTAACATTATTGCAGGTCAGCAACTTTCGGTGACCCAGACATTTATCCCTCAAAAAGATTATAAAAATGCTGAGTTTGCCTTTCACCTTGGTGGAGAACTGGCAGGTTCCTTGCCTGTTGAAATTCAGTTCATATCCATGTCGCTAACAGAGCCTGGGCCCACTCCTTCTCCTACTCCGACACCCACACCTCCTAAGGATATTCGTGTTAATCAGTTGGGCTATCTTCCGAGTGGTGCTAAAAAAGCCACTTTAAATGTTGAGGGCAGTGCTGTCGAACCACTAGATTGGCAGTTAAAGGACAGCTCAGGAGCTGTAGTTGCTTCAGGTAAAACAATACCCTTCGAAGGTAAAGGGCCGGACGGAATAGATAGTGCCTCTGGTGAAAGGGTCCATATAATCAACTTTTCCCAATTTACCGAACCGGGTAAGGGATACCGATTGGTAGCAGGTGAAGCAAACAGCTATCCGTTTGATATAGGTCCTGATATATATTCCAACATGAAACACGATGCCCTTAAGTACTTTTATCACGCAAGAAGCGGTGTTGATATTAGAATGCCATATTGTGTTGAAAGCAAATGGGCACGTCAAGCCGGTCACACAAATGATATGGCTAAAGGGGTCTCCGGAAGGGGCTATACCGGACCTGCCAGCATTGACGGAACAGGCGGATGGTATGACAGTTCAGACTACGGCAAGTACACAGTTGGCGGTGGTTTTTCTTTATGGATGCTGCAGAACCTTTATGAGCATTCCAAAAACAGAAATTCTGCTGATAACTTTAGTGACGGAAAACTTAATATTCCTGAAAGCGGAAATGGAATAAATGACTTACTGGATGAGACTCGATGGGAAATGGAATGGATGCTTAAGATGCAGATACCCGAAGGGTACGACAGGGCAGGTATGGCAGTATCCAAAATAACCAGTGAAAACTGGCCCCTTTTGGGATTGCTTCCTCATAACGATTCCGCATTAAGGGTGTACTATCCTCCAACAACTGCAGCAACATTAAATCTGGCTGCCTGTGCGGCTCAAGCGGCACGCATATGGAAAGACATTGATCCTGTTTTTGCCGATAAATGTCTTTCTGCTTCAGAAAGGGCATATACAGCAGCCAAGGCAAACCCGGCAATTTTCAGTCCTTACGTACCAGCTGGTCTATATTCATATAATGATAATTATGTAGAAGATGATTTCTATTGGGCTGCATGTGAAATGTATATTACCACCAGTAACACCAATTATCTTGCAGATCTTAAAAGTTATAGCAAGTGTTTTGATATTCCCGATGTTTTAACAGGTGAATTTGATGGCATACCTGGATGTTTCGACAGGTCTTCTACAGGGGGACTGGGTACTATTTCCCTTGCATTACATTTCGAGTTGGATTTTGATTCTGCTGTAGTCAATATAATAAAAGCGGCAGATTCATACATAGAAATCCAGAAAAAAGAGGGATATGGCATACCTATAGCCGAAACTACCTATTACACTAATTTAACAGGTACGACTGAAGAGATAAACGGCTATCCGTGGGGTTCCAACTCATTTGTTTTAAATAAGGCTATTATTATGGCTTACGCATATGACTTTAGTAACGATGCCAAATACTTGAACGGATTGACTGAATCCATGGACTATTTGATGGGACGCAATGCAATGGTTAAGTGCTACGTTTCCGGTTATGGAGAAAACCCAGTTCAATATCCTCATCATAGGTACTTTGCTCCTCAGATAGATCCAATTTTGCCATCAGTGCCTCCAGGATTTCTTTCCAGCGGTCCCAACTCAGGGTGTGAGGATCCATGGGCTTCGGGAGCTGGATTTAAGGTAAATAAGTACCCTGCACAAAAGTGTTATATTGACCATGTGGAATCATGGTCCACCAATGAAGTAAATACCAACTATAATGCTTCACTGGCATGGGTTGCAGCTTACCTCAGCACATCAGATCCTAAATTCAAAGTTATTGAGGATATAAATATGGATGGATCGGTAAACATGGCAGACGCAGTCCTAGTGGCTAGAGTTTTCGGTTCAACAAAGGACACACCTGACTTTGATAAAAAATGTGACTTGAATAATGACGGTACAATAAACGTATCGGATATAGTCAAACTGGCTTTAAAATTTGGTTATACATATAATATCTAGGCTTTAGGGCATAAATATTATACTTTGAAAGAAGGGTGGGAAACAGATGTTAAAAAAATTAACAGTAGTAGGTGCTGCATTGTTTGCATTATTGGCAGCCAAGTCAACATGCAATGCAGGAGAACTTCTTCAAACCACAAATTTCAGAAGCGGAATAAGTTTGCCCTGGCACTTGAGCCAGGCTGCTGAGGGCTATGCCTACACAGATGTGGAGGATGGAAAGTATGTTGTGCATATTGACAACAAGGGAACTAACAAATGGGATGTGCAGATAAGGCATAGAGAAATATCCCTTGTTTCAGGACATATGTACACAGTTAAATTCCAGGTGATTGCTGATAAGCCTACCAAAATTTATGGAAAAACAGGTGACATTGGTGAACCATATGGCGAAGCATGGAATAATAACTGGAATCCCTTTAGCCTCACTGCGGGGCAAGTACTTTCGGTGAACCAGACATTTACCGCTAATAGAGATTACAAAGCTGCAGAGTTCGCCTTCCACCTTGGAGGAGAGCTAACAGGATCTCTGCCCGTTGAAATAAAGTTCGTATCAATGTCAATATCAGTGCCTGGACCTATCACGCCTACACTCGTTCCCACCCCTGTCAGAAACATTCGCTTGAATCAACTGGGATATCTGATTCACGCAGATAAAAAAGCTACTTTAAAGGTTGATAGCAATACTGTTGCTCCCATAGATTGGCAGTTAAAGGATAGCAAAGGGACTGTAGTTGCTTTGGGTAAAACTATACCCTTCGTTAGTGGTAATTGAGGACATCAATAAGGATGGCTCGGTTAATATGGCAGATGTAGTTTTGATAGCAAAAGTCTTCGGCTCAATAAAGGGTGACGTTGGGTTTGATGCAAAATGCGATTTAAACTATGACAACACAATAAACATGTCCGATATTGTCAAGTTGGCTTTAAAATTCGGGTATACCTATACGTTATAAGATCGATAGGTAAAAATCAAAAACTCCACTTTGGTCCTTATTCTATACCAAAGTGGAAGGTAAGATGAATCGCTTAATACATTCAATGATAAAGTTAAGACTATTTTGAGTAATTTCAAAGTTGAATAGTTGCCGAATAATTATCTGTGCTTGGGGTTATATTTTCTTTCATATCTTACCTACAGTGTATAGAATTATAGGAAAAACAAGCCCCAAAGCACTATTAAGATAAACCAAGAGTTTCTTTGAAAAATCAGAAAGCTCAAAACGGTTTATAGTTAAGCCCGATGGGATAAAGTAAATGAGAAAGCTCCGTCATGCAAAACTTCTCCTTGTTTTATTCCTATTTCAGAAACCATCTCAAATAAATACTTTAATATTTTTTCTTTTGGAACAAATTTATCATATTCATTTAAAAACTCATCATACAAATCTATAAACTTCTGAAACGCAATATCTTTATCTTCATTATTAGCGATCAATAGGCCCCAATTCAGTACCGTTCTTCCTGTTCGATACTTCCTCTCTAATCACGAATTAAAAAGTGGGTTAATAAAACGATAATGCTTATCAAAAAACATTTTCGATGCTATTTCAAATCCATCCATAAAAGTGAATATTTTAATCAAAAAAAATCGCAATTAATCAAAAATTATTGAGATAGATAATGAAAAGTCAATTAATTTAGAATATAACTAGGATATTTTTAGTAAATTGCCTTTGATTAGCTGATAATTACTCGCGAAGATTAGTTAAGTAATGGCTAAGAAAACGTATATTGACGAATTGGTCCTTGTAAACATACTATTTCATCACGTGGAGTATTACTACCTGATAGCATTATTTAGAGATAACGAACTTTAAACCTTAATAAAACCCAGTTGTGATGTTACTAGCTATTTTAGTAATTTAGAATAAAAATTCACAATTGATTTCATATTTGACAGAATAACTCACAAACGCTTGTACGGGATTTGTGATAGACAAATATATTTAATCAATTGATTTTTATTAAATTGGATAAACTTAGGGTCAAAGTTTGTTATCTGTAATGTGAATGTATAAATAGAAAGAAAGAAATAACATTATTTTAGGAGGGTTATTAGAATGCTTACGAAAAGAAATATTAGTCAACTTACGGTCATTGCAATGTTTATAACAATCTTTATAACATTGTTGTTATTACCGCTAAGTGCAGGAGCAGCAGATGATGGTTCAAGGATAATTGTTCAAGGGTATATTGCTCCTGACTTGATTTCATCAAATGCAAATGCTAAATCCGGTTTTAAAGTTTTAGTATCTGGTACTACAGTTAGTCAATTAACCGATGCAAATGGATTTTTCAAATTTGAAATCCAAAAGAAAGACGGTACAATCGATCTAGAGGTTTCGAAAGCAGGGTATCTCACAAGAGTTGTGCAAAAGGTAGCAGGTAATATTGATTGTATCCTGTCAACTATTGATAAGCCTGTTTTAATGTATGCTGGGGATGTTCCCAAAAAAGGTGTTCAAGACAGTATGATAAACATGATTGATGTTACGGTTTTAGCATCAGCCTTTTATGCGACATCAAGTGATCCAATATATAGCCCATTTGCTGATTTTAACCTGGATGAAAATATAGACATGCACGATGTTATAATATTGGCAAAGCATTTTGGTGCAACAACTGCGGATTATCCTGCAATAATTCCTATTACAGCCCAATCACCTACTCCTACAAATACAACAGTTCCAACACCAACTCCTACAAACATTAATACATCTTTAGCACCTTATACACTTGCATGGTCTGATGATTTCGATGGAGATTCAATAAACTCCGACAACTGGAATGTAGCCGATACAAATGTTGTTTACAACAATGAATTGGAAGCTTATAAGACAGCTAATGCCTATGTACAGGACGGTAACTTGGTTTTAGAAGCTAAAAAGGAAGCTTACCTTGGGAAAAACTATACCTCTGGCAAAGTGTTTACCAAAGGAAAGCAAGCATGGACATATGGTCGTTTTGAAATAAAAGCAAAAATGCCTGAATCCCAGGGAATTTGGCCTGCAATATGGATGTTGCCAGAAGATGACAATATTTATGGGGGTTGGCCTCAAGGTGGAGAAATTGACATACTGGAGTTATTGGGACATCAACCAAATAAGATTTATGGTACAGTCCATTATGGAAATCCCCATGCTTCAGGACAGGGTGAATATACTCTTCAGTCAGGCAAATTTTCTGATAGCTATCACATTTATGCCTTTGAATGGGATCCTGGCGAAATGAGATGGTATATTGACGGTACATTATACCACACCGAGAAAAGCTGGTATACAAGAGATGAAAACGAAGCAGACTCAATAACCTATCCTGCTCCCTTCAACAGAGATTTTCATTTGATATTAAACGTTGCAGTGGGAGGAGATTGGCCTGGAAACCCTGATTCGACAACTATCCTTCCATCAAAAATGTTTGTTGATTACATCAAAGTATATGAAAGAAAAGATGGAGTTTACCCACCTGCCGGCGAACGTCCTGAAATCAACAATACCACTGCAAGACAACCTTTACCAGATGGAAACTACATATATAATGGCAGCTTTGATCAACAGAATAATGATGTTGCTGGTATGAGAAATGACGGCAGCAGCACAGATATCACTAATACTTCCTATTGGACCTTCTCTCATGTTGATGCAAATAATGGTGTCGCAGAAGCATCAAATGATAATGGTGCTATAAAACTTGATATCTCCACTCCAGGTAATAACCCCTATTCCGTACAAATATATCAAAAACCAATTAATGTTGAAAAGTCAGATACATACCGTGTGACTTTTGATGCATGGGCTTCCACCGAAAGAAATATGTATGTAAAGGTTGGTTCTGAAGCTGATCGTGGTTGGGCAAACTATTCTGGGGATCAGATCATAGCACTTACAACAACACCTAAAGAACACACTTTTGATTTCAAGATGACCGGAGATACAAATCCTGCTGCAAGACTTGAATTCAATGTTGGTGCAGCTGGAGAAAATATTGTACATATTGATAATGTCAAATTGATTAAACTGCCGAGAGATCCTAATGCTTCCAGGGAACCATTGAAAAACGGCAATCTAATATACAACGGGTCCTTCGATCAAGGCTCAAAGAGCATGGGATTCTGGAATTTTAAAACCAGCGGCAATGCTGTTGCAACAGGTAATGTTAGTGATAATATTTTTGACCGTTATTTCCAGGCGGCTATAACAAACGGAGGAACGGGAGCAGATTCGATAGTCCTATCACAGAGCGGCTTAAACATAGAAAAGGGTAAAGAATACACCGTCAGCTTCTTTGCAAAAGCGGAATCTGCCAGAACTATAGAAGCAGATATATGCAGTATTGCTGATACTCCATTGGTCTATCCAACAGAAAAGTCATTTAGTCTTACAACTGATATGACTAGATATTCCTTTAAGTTCAAAATGGAACAGGATACTGATGCCAGATCTCAATTAAGGTTCAAACTTGGTGGAAATACTGCGAAAGTATTTATTGACAATGTTTTTGTGAAAGTTTCCAGCCAGGGAATCCATGTTGAGGCAGAAGACGCTGATGTTCATGGTGCAATAACTTCAGAAAAAGATTATGTATACTTTAAAGCTGATTCATATATCTCAAAGAGCATAACCGTACCTGAAACAGGTAAATATGCAATATCATACAAATTGTCCACCAGCGATGCAAACGGATGGCTCAGTATAGGAGACACAAAGCACAAAGAAAGCCTTCCTGATACAGGCGGTAATTCAAGTTGGGTGAATGTAACCAATTCAGTGAATCTTAATAAAGGAGCACAAATTATTAAGATCTATGGTGATGCTGTAAATCTTGACTGGTTTGAGTTATCCAAAGACCTTGTTGTTGGCGGAAGTATGACTGCTCCAGCAGCAGATTGGGCTTACTGGAATACAAGCGGAGAAAATGCCGCATCTATAAAATCCATTGATGATGGCAAATTGAAAGTAGCAATCACCGCTGTGGGTGATAACCCATGGAGCATCGGAGTAAATCAGTCAAATATTAGTCTTGAACAAGGACGCCAATACCGTATATCCTTTGATGCCAAGTCTACCATCAATAGAAAGATAAGATTATCTGTTGACAAGGCAGACTATTCAAAATATTTTAGTTTGGATTTAGATATAACAAATGAAATGAAAAATTATATTGTTGATTTTCCAATGAGTGCAACAGATACCAATTGTACCTTGACTTTTTCAATTGGAAATGTATCTGGTGCAGCAGAAGCTCATGATATTTATTTGGACAATGTCAGAATGGTTGAAGTAGCTGATCTTTACTGTCAGAGCCTTCAGTCCATTGTAGCACCGGTTATCACTGAGGATGATACTACTGCAATTATAACTGATATCATAACCGATGGAACCTTTGAAACTGGAATAGGTGCATGGGGATCATATGCGGGAGAAGCAAGCGATCCAGGGGCAGGAGCAATTACTTTAGATGCTACAAGCGGAAAACTTGTGGCTGATGTTACAAGAGTTGGAGATCAAAACTATAAACCTCAGGTAAAACGAGGCAACCTTTCCCTCATACAAGATAAAACCTACACTTTGACCTTTAATGCGTCTTCAACCGTGGACAGAGCAGTTGAAGTTACTATCCTGGATCCAAACAATAATTATCAGTACTTTGGTGGCAATAAATTTGTGATATCAAACTCCGCTACTGATTATGTCCTAATATTTACTGCTCCAGCCACAACTACAACAGCAGAACTTCAGTTCAATCTGGGTACAATAGCAGGTCACGAATCAATTTCAGTAGCTTCAGCGGTGTCCATTGATGATGTTAGACTGGTGGAAGCTACTACAGATATATCCAACGATATATTCAACGAAACCTTTGATGCAGGCAAGGCTTCATGGTCTTTCAACGCTAATGGAGGTGCTGGTTCAGCAGATATCGTCGCAAACAACAACAAAGAACTTAGTGTAGTTGTCACAACAGTGGGGGACGCAAATTATAAACCCCAAATTCAGAAATCAAATATCACCCTCGAAAACGGTGTAGCATATCAGCTTACATTGAAGGCAAGGGCATCTGTTGCAAGAACTATAGAACTCGCTTTCCTTGAACTTGGTTCAGAAAATCAATATGATTGGTATGGCGGATGTAAGATTAGCGTTACTGATCAGACTCAAACCTTCACACTAACCTTCACTGCAAAACGTAGTACAACTACAGCAGGGCTTCAGATAAACTTTGGACAAATTAAAGATGATCAAAACAATCCTTTACCATCAGCGGCATCCACAATTTATCTTGATGATATCGTTATGGTTAAACAATAAAATCTATGGTTTAAGGATCGATTTATAATGGCTATCTAAATCTGGAGGATCTACAATAAATTGCTCTGTTATGTAGACAGTAGTAAAAACAAAGATCTTGATGACGTCAATCAATTATGATTGACGTCATTTTTATGTCCCGAACTGCTTCACGTATCTGCTTTACATAAGAGAAGAAGACATTGTTTATAACTTCAGATTTCACCCATGCCCAAAGCCCTTCGATTGGATTTGGACTATAAGGAGGCAGAAATACAAATTGCAACCTGTCCTTGTTCTCCTGCAGGAGCGATTCAAGCAGCTTTGCATGATGAATACGGGCATTATCCAGGATCATGACTATTTTACCAATCGGATAAAGCTCCAATACTTCTCTGATGAAACCTAAGAATATTTCTGCATCATATCGTTCTTTCTCAACGCAGTACACGTGCCCGGTTCCGTAGTTTAGAATGCCCAGAAGCTTTACCCCCTCATGTTTCCCATAGGTAGAGATGATCCGCTGCTTACCTTTGACAGACCATATGCTCTGGATAGCTTGGTAATGGCCAATCATGGACTTCGGCTACGCCTTCGATGAATGAGCAAAAACAGCTCGCCCTTGACATCTCGACATTCGCTTACATAAGTTAACTGTATTATCATATTTAGGAAAGGAGAATCTAGCTAAGCCAACGAAAAAATTTGTCTTGACAATTGGGGGGCATTGTATAATAATTTCTTCCATTTCTTTTTATTGCTTTACTTATAAAACTTAACCGTCACTCACCTACAATTTTCTATTTGCCCAAAGATTATATAAATATTCTTTACTTCAAAATTAAATACAATTGCGACTCTATAATTTATAATTCAATCAGGAGAGCAGAATTTATTCCCAGGGTAAATAAGCAGCACTCCCTGAAGTTGGAGCCTTTCAAATATGTTTTATAACCCCTATTTGACTCTTTTCTCTTATTAGCTGAACAAACTCCATAACAAATTCTCCCGTTCTTCTTATTTTATTATATCATCCAATACGAATTTCGTCCGCTTTATCTCCTTTAGGATTAAGAATAATGTCCCTTTTCAATAAATGCTGGGTACAAATTTTGTGAAGAAAGAAAACTATAACACATATTTCTTCTCCACACTTCAACACATCTTCAATACTTTTGTAAGAATTCAAACCCATATAATTTGAATATGCAATTCGTTGAGCATTATAGTTATTCTTATCACATACATATGTAAATATAACAAAATAAATACTGCTTTTTACAAACTTGTCATCACATCCTCTAATATCTGATAGTAATTGTTTTAAATCAATTCTTTTTATCAAATTATTATTTGTTAGATATGCATCAACCAGCGATACTATAATGCTCAAATACTCACGTTTTGTTTTATATGCATCAACTAGTCTGCGATTTATTTTCTCCATATTATATAAACTTGTTAAGCCTGTTTTTACTGCTGTCAAAATTGCTATTGCTTCGTTCACGTTTTCAAGTTTCATCTGCCTATCAGCCTCAAATAATCTTTTTCTTACTTCGTCGTTAAGTTGGTTGGGAAGGCTATTATCGAATCCAAATGCGTACATATACAAGGCTGTAGTGTTTGGACATAGTCCAAATTACACACCAAATCTACATTTACTTCAAAAGGAGTATGTAATCCGACTAGATGAGAAAAGAATTGTTTATGCAACAGGTTCAGTGGTTGTATCTCTTTGGGACAAATATCAAAAACAGATTGATATGATTTTAGAATCTATAAGTGAAATTGGTAAACCCTAACTTGTTTCATTTTTATATGTCAACGGGTTGCCTCAAACTACATCTTAGATTATAACATCTATCATTTTTCTCCTACCTCCACACCTGACAGCAGTGAAAAATTTCATTTTATAACTACCGGTTCCACTCTTAACAATGCAACCAAAAAAATTAGATGAAGGATTATTCAAAAATAAAGAAGAAAATGAAGATTCAGTGATTTTCACATAAATAAAGGACCTTATCTCATCGACAAAGCCCTTAATTCTGGCGGAGAGAGAGAGATTCGAACTCTCGGACGGGGTTAGCCGTCACACGATTTCCAGTCGCTTCCAGTAAATAAATATCCCCAAAGGCTTCATTTTCAAGCACTCCATGTTTATTTTAGTTCTACAATCCATCAGATTATGAAAATATCATATCATATTGAGATTATCCCATGCAAGTGTTCATAAGTTACATTCTATTAATTTATAATAATTATTACTCTTGTAAATGTATAATTTTTTGATAAAATATGAATGAAAGTTTTTCCAGCAAATTTAATAGAAAGTTGGTGAGCAGCATGTCAGATAAAGCAACTACTGGTGCAGAGGCAGCAGAAGCAGCTAAAATATATTTATTACTTCAGAAGAAATTTCCTTCAGTTCCAAAAGCCGATATAGATAAAATGGCTAAAGCTATAATGGAAATAAAGGAAGGTAAAAAATGTGCTAGTACATACAAGCAAAGGTTAAGCCAAACGCCTAAAACTGGCGGAAGGTGGACAGGTCAACGCGGAGAATCAACTTTTATACATAACGACGAAAAAGTTAATGCAATTTTGAGAGGTGTAGACAAAGAAGGAATTGCGTATACTGATGCTATACCTGATTTTTCAGCGTTGTCTAGAGGAACAATAGAAATTCAAGGTATGTCAGCAAGCAGACCATCTAATTTTAGTAAAGCAGATAAGGAATTGGCAAAACAGAAAGGTGTAACGCCAAAACAAGTCAGAGAGTGGCGAGAAAAAAATAAATATACATGGCATGAATGCAATAATATGAAAACAATGCAGAAAGTTCCTTTTGATATAAATGATAAATTCGGTCATTTGGGTGGAGTTGGTGAAGTTAATTGTTTAAATGCAATTTTATCAAATTAATAGGAGGATTATGTCATGGAAGAAATTAATGATAGTGTATTTGGATTATTACAATATGAAGATTATTGGACTAAAGCTGGTACTATTAACATATTTGGTAAGGATGAACAAATTAAAATAATTATTGTGGCAGATGAAGAACCGGAATTCGAAGATTCCCAAAGAGAAGCTTATACCGAATTCTTTAAGCAAAAAGATAGCTTAGCAAAGGATTCTGAAAAAGCCTTATTCGATTATTACAAAAGTATTCTTCCAGAATACAGAGATAGACTTGGAAATGATGCAGACAATTTACTACCTATACTGTCTAATCAAGAAGAATTATCCAAATTAGTGAAGGTTACAGATATATATTTTCCAGAAACATATGGCGAAGAAATAAGGATTGTAGGCATATTATTTAACTGCACATGGACTGATAAAGGCTTAGCAGTTAAAGTTGAAAATGAAAAAGTAGTTAAAGTTGGAATTCAAGATATTATTTTATAATATATAATAATTTTTCTGTTGTTAAAACAGAAGTTATATATTCATATATAGGAGAATTAAAACATGGGTATAAATATCACTCAACAGATTGAAATTATTAAAAAAATGATTGAAGAAAAAACCAAAGTTTACTTAGGAGACGGTTATGTTACAGATTTTCAATGTAAATTCTATGAACCTGCTACCATTGCTGAAATAAACCAATTTGAGAAAACTTTCAATGTTGTAATACCACCAGATTACAAAGAGTTCTTACTAATAACCAATGGAATGTATTTTATGGATATTATGCAGTTCTATAATTTAAGTGATATAGGTACTATTATTGAAACAGGAGTATATAGACAAGGCATCTTCCTGATGTATAGCATATCCGCTTTCAGTCAGATAGCTAATTATAGACTCAAGTATAATAATATCTATTTTATACTTCTTAACTAATGTACTTTTGGTAGTACCTTTTAAGATATCTCCCAATACTGCTGCCGGGATATCAATATTTTCACTATCTACTGGAATACTTTCATCCTTATGTTTTCTTACAGCATGATACCTTACAGTATCATCAGAAAGTGTTATATTAAATTCCTCACTAATTATTTTAGATATTTCCTTATATGAAGTAATACCTTTTTCATAAAGCTCACGAATTCTACCGCTGTATTCTTTTTTGATCATAACCCTCTTACACCACCTTACCTTTATAAAAAAACAGCATGAGCTATAACCTCCTCCATGCAAGACACATATTTTAACTTGGATTGTCTAATTTCATAATTATCTGCCTTAAGTTCTAGCTCTGTGCCGTTTGATCTTTCCCTGATAGTTCCTGCTGCATAATATTTTGATTTCTTTAGAAATTCTTCTTTTGATATAATTCCGCAAATAGTTAATATATCAGTTTGTTTATTAAATGAACAAAACAAATAATAATCAACATCATAGTTTTGCACAGCAAAAAGATTATGAATATAATCATGCTTCATATAAGTATTTCTGCACATGGTTTTGACATCAACTTTAGCTCCAAACAGTTCGAAATCAAAACCTCCATCAAATCCATCACCTGTCGTTCTAGCAACTCCAAATAAATCTTTTATAACTATTTCTGACAAAATTCCAGTGTATTGCTGTACATTAGAACCATTGCCACCAGATTTGCGTATACCAAAATTGACGTTATCTGTTAGCTGCTTTGCATACTCTTTTTGTTCCTGTGTTACCAAGATATCAAACATTTGAACCACCCCACAAAATAAACGGCAATAAAAAAGACCTAGTTTCATAGGCCTCTTAACATATGAAAACAGCGTTCATATGTTTAATTTCCATATTATTACATTATGTATTCCTGCCAAGTCATTACCAATCACTGGATGATACAATGTTGTTTATAGGTATAAATTAATTCATCGAAGTATTACGGAACTTGGCAGGAAAATATCTTTCAATGTATAGTCCATAATTAAGGAAAATTGCAACCATATATTTTTAAGAAATTTATAATTTTTTA